>JASHUX010000032.1 GCA_030039775.1 Alphaproteobacteria bacterium
CCCGATGCGATTGTTATTCGCAACACTCGTGGCGCTGACGGTCGCCGCCGTTCCGTTCTCTCCATCCTGCGCCGCGACGCCGAAAGTGCCGGCCCGCACCGGGCAATTCATCGTATTCTGCAAAAGCGCGGCCAATGCGAAAGCATATCATGACGCGATCATCACGATCGACAACTACAATCGAATGATCGACATGAAAATGCTCAACCCGCCAGCCGGGTTTGTTCGCGCCTGCATACTTTGGCCGCCCAAGAATCTACAGGGCGCGGAGTTGATGAAATACGCCGCCGACCAGAGAAACAAAACCGTGGCGGCGGTCCTGACTTGGCTAAATCATCCTCCCGAAATGAAAACGCGCACCACCGACGACGGCATTCAGGCCGCCCTTGTCGCGCTCCATCCCTGTTGAGACGGATCAGCCCTGACGGGCCTTGTAGCGCGGGTTCACTTTGTTGATGACGTAGACCCGGCCCTTGCGGCGCACGATGCGGCAGTTCTTGTCGCGCTTTTTCAGCGATTTCAGCGAGTTCGCGATCTTCATGACACGGGTTCCGGGAAAAGAGGGGCGGACCATAGGGGCCGGTCCGCGTGAAGTCAACCCGCGGTGGCGCCAATCGGCGCGCAGGGCGCTCTCTCGCTTGCTAGACGCTCGATGATCCTGTCCATGCGCGACAAGAATGCCGTGAAGCGCTTGCTGGTCGTGACCGCCCCGTTAGCCAGATAGTGCCGGCGCTCCGGCGCGAGCATCAGCGCTTGCGTCACGTGTCTGAGTTCGGACGCGTCGTTCCAAAGATAGCCGTTGATCCGCGACGAAATTGTTTCGCGTGGCCCGCCGGAATTGAACACCATCGGGAATAGCGCCGGCCGACATCGCCTCGACGATGGTCATGCCGAAATGTTCCTGCTTGGCGGGCTCAGCGTCGGGCGTCGTGCCGTAGCCGGTGCCGTGCCAAAAGATGGTGGCGCGCCGGTAGCGGTCCCGGAGCGTATCGAAGTCGGCGTTGGGGATGATGTGCACGGGATACCCGGCGGCGCGGGCGCGCAGCGACTCGCAGAACGCCTTGTCCTCGTCGCTTTCGCCGAGGCTGCCGATAAGATGCAATTCCCAGTCGGTTCCGCCGTCGTCCGCGATCCGTCGGAAAACGTCGAGCAGCACGTCTTGGCGTTTGTGATGTATCTCGGGTCCGTCGGCGAAAAACCGGGCGACGCTCAGGATCATTTTCTTCTTCGGCAGCGGCGGACCGAAATCGGCGCAGGCCGAATAAACGACCTCGGCGTCGTACCGCCAGCGTCGCTTGATCCAACCCGATGTGTAATGCGAGTTGGCGGTGATGACGTGATAGCTGTCCAGGATGATTTCGTCTTTGTCCGGAAACATACACATATAGATTCCGAGCGGCGCTGGGTTGATCAGCCGACTCGCATATGAGTTGTTTATCAGCAGGTCCGGGCGGTGCTTCCCGATTTCCGCGGCGTGATCGCCGTCGCCCAGGGCGACGATCCGGGCCGCGCCGATATCGATCCCGAAATGCCCGAAAATGGTCGAGGCATCGATCGGCGAGCGCACGAACAACGTGACGTCGTGCCGCTGCGCGAGATGGGCCGCAAGCGCCGCCGTTCGCCGCTCGCCGCCGCCAAGCGTGGCAAAACACATATTGTAAAGGGCGACGTGCACGGGCCCCCTCCCCAACGATCGAACATACATCCTTGCGGTCCGCCTGGGGATGGACGCCCCGTCCGGGGCGCCTCAGCGGTTCGGCGACGCGACCACGCGCTCCCTGAGCTTGCCGCCGCCCGAATTCCGGCCGCTTAGGAACTGCTTGATGTTGCGTGTCGCCTGGCGAAGCCGATGGCGGTTCTCGACGATGGCGATGCGGACGTAATTCTCGCCATGTTCGCCGAAGCCGACGCCCGGCGAGGCCGCGACATTCGCCTCTTCGAGCAGCAGCTTCGAAAATTCGAGGCTGCCGAGGCTGCGGAACCGTTCCGGCACCGGCGCCCAGGCGAACATGGTCGCGGGCGGCACGGGGATCTCCCACCCGGCCTGATGAAGCCCGTCGACCAGCACGTCGCGGCGCAGGCGATAGCGTTCGCGGATCTCGGCGATGCAGTCCTGCGGGCCGTTCAGCGCCGCGGTCGCCGCCACTTGGATCGGGGTGAAGGCGCCGTAATCGAGATAGGACTTCACCCGTGCCAGGGCCGCGATCAGCCGCTTGTTCCCGACCGCGAAGCCGATGCGCCAGCCGGCCATGTTGTAGGTCTTGGAGAGCGACGAAAACTCGACCGCGATGTCGCGCGCGCCCGGCACTTGCAGGATCGAGGGCGGCGGATTGCCGTCGAAGTAAATCTCGGCATAGGCCACGTCGGACAGGATGTAGATACCGTGCTCGCGGCAGAACGCCACCACCTTGCTGTAGAAATCGAGATCGACCACTTGCGCCGTGGGGTTGGCGGGATAATTCAGCACCACCGCCACCGGCTTCGGCGACGAATCGGCGACCGCCTTTTTCATCTCGTCGAGAAAATCGTTTTCCGGCCCGGCCGGGACGTAGCGCACGGTCGCGCCGGCGATGATGAAGCCGAAGGCGTGGATCGGGTAGCACGGGCTCGGCACCAGCACGACGTCGCCCGGCGCGGTGATCGCCTGGGCGAGGTTGGCGAGGCCCTCCTTCGAGCCGAGCGTGACGATAACCTCGCTTTCGGGGTCGAGCTCGACGCCGAAGCGGCGGCCGTAATAGCCCGCTTGCGCGCGCCGCAGGCCGGCGATGCCGCGCGATGCCGAATAGCCGTGGGCGCGGGGATTTTGCACCGCCTCGACCAGCTTATCGACGATATGGCGCGGCGTGGCGCCGTCGGGATTGCCCATGCCGAGATCGATCACGTCGCGGCCCGCCGCGCGCGCCTTCGCCTTCAGGGCATTCACCTCAGCGAAAACATAAGGCGGTAAGCGCTTGATTCGATAGAAATCTTCGGGCATGGCGGGAGCTGTGTCAGGGGCTGGTCAAATTTGCGCCATCGTAAACCTTCGGCGCGGGCAACGCGAGGGGCATGCGTCAGGACTCGGGCGCCCGACTCCTAAACACGTGCCGCAGCAAAAACGATATCGCCAGCGCGGCGAGACCGATCAGCATCGGCACCAGCCAGCCGGGACGGCCGCTGGCGGCGCGTTCGCCGGCGGCGCCGAACTCGACGAAGGCGACGGTGGCGGGAATTTGCCCTAGGAACGAGCCCAGCAGATAGGCGCCAAACGGCACCTTCGTCAGGCCGAGGGCGTAATTGACGAAGGTGTGATTCATGATCGGCAGCACGCGAATCAGCGCCACGACCGGCCAGCCGCCGCGCTCGGCGCGGAGAAAATAAGGGCCGAACCGGGGCAGGGCCTCCAGATCGATCAGCCCGGCGTTGACGGAGCGCGCGACCAGAAAGCCCGCGACCGAGCCAAGCACGCTGCCGATCGTCGCCCAAATCAGTCCCCACCATAGGCCGAACATCAACCCCGCCGCGGCCGCGACCAGCGCGCGCGGAATGAAGAGAAGGCTGGCGACGACATGCGCCGCTAGGAACAGCGCCGGCGCCGCCGTCGAATGGGAAATCGCCGCCTCGATGGCGCCCGGCGACAGCGCGCCGCGATTCATCCAGGCGAGCGCGATGCCGACGACGATCGCGGCCAGGAGGAGCATGCGGCCGGCCAATTTCAGCTTGGCCAGGGAATTGTTGTTTCCCTGTTCAATCTTCATCGTCATGGCCGGGCTTGACCCGGGGGTGACGGAGAAAGGAAACGGCGCGCCATTGTTATTCCCTTATCACGGCGCGGCCCGGGCGGCGCTTGAGCCACATCACGCCGCCGAGATCGACGATGCCGACCCACAGCCGGTCGAGCGTGCCGTAGTTCGAGGTGCCGCGCTCGCGCGGGCGGTGATTCACGGGCACCGAGACGACGCGGCCGCCCTCGCGCAGCACCAAGGCCGGCAGGAAGCGATGCTGGTGATCGAAGAACGGCAGGTCGAGATAGAGCGCGCGGTGAAACACCTTCAGTCCACAGCCGGTGTCGGGCGTGTCGTCGCCGAGGAGTTGCGCGCGCACCTTGTTGGCGATGCGGGACGACCAGCGTTTCACGGTGCTGTCGCGGCGCTTGGCCCGCTGGCCGGCGATCAGGAGGCGCGGCGCATCGGCGGCCTCGCGCGCCATCGCCCACAGGCGCGGAATGTCGGCCGGATCGTTTTGGCCGTCGCCGTCGAGCGTCGCGATCCAATCGGCGCCCGACGCCTTGACGCCGCTGCGGATCGCCGCGCTTTGCCCGGCCCGGGCGCGATGTTTCACCAGCCGCAGCGCGGGAAAGCCGCCTTGCAACGCCTCGACCGCGGCCACCGTGCCGTCCGACGAGCCGTCGTCGACATAGACGATCTCGTAGGCGAGCCGGCCGTCGAGCGCGGCGCGAATCTCGCCGACCAGCGGCGCGATGTTGGCCGCCTCGTTACGGACGGGAATGACAATGGACAAGTTCACAGTTATCAGTTGTCAGTTTTCAGTTTCGGAAAAGCCGGGGTTCGGATAACTGATAACTGAAAACCGATAACTAACAACTCCCCGATAACTGAAAACCGATAACGGACAACTATTCGCCGCATGCCCGCCAAGCCCCTTGCCACCGTCCGCACCGCCGCGGCCCTGCGTCGCGCCGTGGCGCAATGGCGGAAGCGCGGCGATACGGTCGCGCTGGTGCCGACCATGGGTGCGCTGCATGCCGGGCATATGGCGTTGGTGACGCGGGCGCGGCGCCTGGCGAAGCGCACCGTGGTCAGCCTGTTCGTCAATCCGGCGCAGTTCGGGCCGCACGAGGATTTCGCCAAATATCCGCGCGACGAGGCGGCCGACCGCGCCAAGCTGCGCGAGGCCGGGGTCGACCTGCTGTTCGCGCCCGACGTCGCGGAGATCTATCCGCCCGGCTTCGCCACCGCCGTCGCCGTCAGCGGGCTCGCCGACACGCTCGACGGCGTCCACCGCCCCGGTCACTTCACCGGCGTTGCCACAGTCGTTGCGAAGCTTCTAATCGTGGCGCAAGCGGATTTCGCCTGCTTCGGCGAGAAGGATTATCAGCAGCTTCAAATCGTGAAGCGGATGGCGGCCGATCTCGACATTCCGACGCGCATCGTTGGCGTGCCGACGGTGCGCGAGCGCGACGGTTTGGCGTTGTCGTCGCGCAACGGCTATCTGTCCCAGGACGAGCGCGCCCTGGCGCCGACGCTGCATCGCGTGCTGCTCGACACCGCCGAGCATATCGAGCACGGCGCGAACATCGACGACGCGGTGGCGCGCGCGACCAGCGAGCTCACCATGTCGGGATTCGACGGCGTCGATTATTTCGCCGCGGTCGACGCCGAGACGCTGGAGCCGCTCGACCGGCTCGACCGGCCGGCGCGCCTCCTGGTCGCCGTTCAGCTCGGCCGGGCCAGGCTGATCGACAACGAGCCGCTCAAGCCGACTTCGCGCGCGCCCGCGGCTGGTAGTGGCCGGCCTCGCTCCGGAACACGCCCGCGAGGCGGTTCCAGCCGTTGATGGCGATGACCGCCAAGGTCAGGTCGACGATCTCCTTCTCGCTGAATTGCTCGCGGGTCGCGCGGTAGAGCGATTCCGGCACCGGCGCGTCGGCGAGCTTCGTCACCGCTTCGGTCCAAGCCAGCGCCGCGCGCTCGCGCGGCGTGAAGAACGGCGCCTCTTCCCAGGCCGCGACCGCATAGAGCCGTTGCTCCGTCTCGCCGGCGGCGCGCGCGTCGATCGTGTGCATGTCGAGGCAGAAGGCGCAGTGATTGATCTGCGACGCCCTGATGCGCACCAGCTCGAGCAGCGCCGGCTCTAGCGCAACCTCATGGGTTGCGTTTGAGAATTTGAGCATCGCCTGGTAGGAATCGGGCGAGGCTTTGACGTAGTTCAAAAAGGCGGTCATGGCAGGTTCCTTTCTGCTCCGAACATAGGGCGGCCCCGGCCGCCATTGTTGCGCCTTTGCCGCGCATCCGCTAGGCAAGGAAATGATGTCACAAAATCGCCCCGGCCTGTTCCTTGATCGCGACGGCGTTATCGTCGCCGACGTGGAATTTCTTCACCTTATTAAGGACACCCGCTTCATGCCGGGCCTGTTCGAGCTGACGCGCGATTTCGCCGCGCGCGGCTATGCCGTGGTGATGGCCACCAACCAAAGCGGTATCGGCCGCGGCCTTTACGACGAGGCGGCCTTCACGCGGCTCACCGATTGGATGCGGGCCGAGATCGGGAAAAACGGCAGCACGCTCGACGCGGTCTATTACGCGCCGACCCATCCGACGGAGGCGAAGGGCCGGTTCCGCCGCGAATCCGATTGGCGCAAGCCGGGTCCCGGCATGTTCCGTCGAGCCGCGCGCGATCTCGGTCTCGATCTGGCGCGCTCGGTCAGCATCGGCAACGAACAGCGCGACATCGACGCCAGCCGCAACGCCGGCATACCCAACCTGTTTCGGCTCGATCCGAAAGCGAGCGCGGTCGAGGCACGCGGGGATTTCCGCGTCGTGCCGACGCTGCTGGATGTTCGGAACATCATTCTCGGAGGAGGAACCCCATGAGCGTCATCACCGCGGACGACGAAACCACCAGCTTTGCTGCCGCCGAAGCGATCGCGGCGACCGTCCAGCTTTATATCGACGCGGCGCGCGCGGGCGACGGCGCCGCGATGCGCAAGCCGTTTCTCGACACGGCGCGTATCCAAGGAACGTTTCGCGGCAAGCCGGTCGATTACACGCTCGACGCTTTCTGCGAAGCCGTCGGCAAGGCTGCGGCGCCCGACGTCAAATCCCGGATCGCCGCCATCGACATTGAAGGCACCGCGGCGTCGGCGCGCATCGAATCCGAGAACTGGCGCGGCACGCGCTACACCGATTTTTTCGTGCTGCTTCAACGCGACGGCGTCTGGAAAATCGCAAGCAAGGTCTTCTTCGCCCACAGCCGCGCGTAAGCAGAGAACCTCAAGGTTATTTGCTCACCGTCACCCGCGGGCTTGACCCGTGGGTCTTAAGCCATTTGATCGGCCCGTCGCTCGCTTGAGATGGCCGGGTCAAGCCTGGCCATGACGTATCGACGTAAGTCTTGTCGATTCAGTAGCCGCCCTTGCCATTCTGGCAATGCGGTGGTTCCTTCAGCCCATGCCGACTGTCGGTTTCGACCTGATCGCGCTCGCCTGTCTGGTGCCGGCGGTGCTGGTGCGCTGGCGCGCGAACGATGCGCGTGACGGCTGGTTCTTTGCCGCGCTCGTCGTGGCGGCCGCCGGGCCCTTGTTCGATGTCGCGACGCAGTTTGCAGGGGTATGGCGCACCGGCTTTGCCGCGTCACTGTGGCTGACCATCGCGGTGACCATGATCCTGTTCTGGGTCCTGGTTGCCGCGGAAAAGCAAAGCTGGCGCCTGACGCCGATCCTGATGCCGGTGTTGTTCCTGCTTGGCGTGCTGGCGACCGTTTGGCAGCGCGATCGCGGCCGGCCGCTGGCTCCGAGCGTGTCGGCCGGATGGCTCGACGCGCACATCGTATTCGCGATCCTGACCTACGGCCTCATCACCCTGGCCGCCGTCGCCGGCATCGCGGTGCTGGTGCAGGAGCAGGCGCTGAAATCGAAGCATCGCGGCGGCGTCGCACGGCGCTTGCCGCCGATCGCCGACGCGGAACGGGCGGAAATCCAGTTGCTCGTCGGCGCCGAACTGTTGCTGGCGCTCAACCTCTTGAGCGGGTGGGGGGCCGAGTATCTGCTCCGCAACAGCATGATGCCGCTCGACCACAAGATCGGCTTTTCGCTGGCGGCGTTCGTCGTGCTCGGCGTGTTGTTGCTGTTGCGTTGGCGCACCGGCATCCGCGGGCGCCGCGCGGCGCGCTGGGCCTTGCTCGCCTATCTGTTGCTCACGCTTGCCTATCCGGGGGTGAAGTTCGTCACGGACGTCCTCATGGCCTAGTGTGCAGTGCAATAATTTTCCTGTTGCACGACGCCCTTTAGCCGCTATCATGCATATTCGGTAGGCACAAATCGCGACTGCACAAAATATGGGCATATCGGTTGGTCCGGTGACATTGGCCGAACCGGTGCTCCTCGCGCCGATGTCGGGTGTCAGCGATTTGCCATTTCGCCGGCTCGTGAAGCGCCACGGCACCGGGCTGGTGATCTCCGAAATGATCGCCAGCGCCGCCATGATCCGCGAAAACCGCAAATCGCTGATGATGGCCGCGACCCATCCCGACGAGCAGCCGATGGCGGTACAGCTCGCCGGCTGCGAGCCCGAGGATTTGGCGGAAGCGGCGAAGCTCAACGAGGATCGCGGCGCGGCGATCATCGACATCAATTTCGGTTGCCCGGTGAAAAAGGTGGTGAACGGTCATGCCGGCTCGGCGCTGATGCGCGACGAGGTCAAGGCCGCGACGCTGCTCGAAGCGACGGTGAAGGCGGTGCGCCTGCCCGTGACGCTGAAGATGCGTGCCGGCTGGGACGAGCGCAGCCGCAACGCGCCCTCGCTCGCCCGCATCGCCGAGGCCAGCGGCATCCGCATGATCACCGTTCATGGCCGGACGCGCTGCCAGTTCTACAACGGCAATGCCGACTGGGCTTTCATCCGCGAGGTGAAGGAAGCGGTCCGGATTCCGGTCATCGTCAACGGCGACATTTGTTCCTTCGCGGATGCGCGTCGCGCGCTCGAATTGTCGGGCGCCGACGGCGTCATGATCGGCCGCGGCGCTTACGGCCGCCCGTGGTTCCCGAACCAAGTGGCGCGTCATCTGGCGGGCGGGGAACTGCTGCCCGATCCGCCGCTCGCGGTGCAATGCGAGATCGTGCTCGAGCATTACCGCGCGATGCTGTCGCATTACGGCACCGCTACCGGCGTGCGCATCGCCCGCAAGCATATCGGGTGGTACTCGAAGGGCCTGCCCGGCTCGGCCGAGTTCCGTCACGCGGTCAACCAGATCGAACAGGCCGACCGCGTCATCGACGCGATCCGGGCCTTTTACGACCCGCTGATCGACCGCCGCGAGGCGGCCTGACATGGCCAAGAACGGCGCCGCGCGCAAGCCGGAAGCGGGGGGCGCACCGCCCTTGGATTCGGACGCGATCCTGGCGGTTCTGCCCGATCCCGTGCTCGTGATCGATCCCGGCAATCGGCTCATTTACGCCAATGCCGCCGCGGAGCAGTTTTTCGAATTGTCGGCGTTAAATTTGCATGGGCTGGCGCTGAACGAGTTGCTGCCCAAGGACAGTCCCGTGCTGGCCCTGATCGAATCGGTGCGCAAGACCGGCCACAGCGTCGCCGAATACGGCGTGCTGATCGAGACGCCGCGCCTCAAATCGCACACCGTCACCATCCAGGCGACCGCGCTGGCCGAGGATCGCGCCGACGTCGTTGTGCTGTTACAGCAGCGTTCGATGGCCGACAAGATCGACCGCCAGCTCACGCACCGCAACGCCGCGCGCTCGGTGACGGCGATGGCGGCCATGCTGGCGCACGAAGTGAAGAATCCGCTCTCCGGCATCCGCGGCGCGGCGCAATTGCTCGAAGAGAACGCGTCGCAACCCGACCGCGAGCTGACGCATCTCATCTGCGACGAAGCCGACCGCATCTGCGCGCTGGTCGACCGCATGGAAGTGTTCTCGGACCGCCGGCCGATCGAGCGCGGCCCGGTCAACATCCACGAGGTGCTCGACCGGGCGAAGCTTTTGGCGCAGGCCGGTTTCGCGCGCCATGTCCGCTTCGTCGCTGATTACGATCCGTCGCTGCCGCCCGTGCACGGCAATCGCGACCTGCTGATTCAGACCTTCCTCAATCTCGTCAAGAACGCCGCCGAGGCGGTGCCGAAGCAGGGCGGCGAGATCCAGCTCGCGACAGCGTATCAGCACGGCGTCCGGCTCGCGGTGCCCGGCAGCGACGAGCGCGTGCATCTGCCGCTGGTGGTGTCGATCGTCGACAACGGCGAGGGCGTGCCGGAGGACTTGCGCGCGCATCTCTTCGATCCGTTCGTCACCACCAAGCACAACGGCACCGGCCTCGGCCTCGCGCTCGTCGCCAAGGTCGTCAACGACCATGGCGGCGTCATCGAGTTCGAAAGCCAGCCGCGCCGGACCGTGTTCCGCGTCTGCCTGCCGATGGCGACCCATCATGTCGCCGGAGTGGCCGCATGAGCGGCGAAACCATCCTCGTCGCCGACGACGACCGCGCCATCCGCACCGTGCTGACACAAGCGCTGGCGCGGCTCGGCTACGACGTGCGCACCACCGGCAACGCCGCGATGCTGTGGCGCTGGGTGGCGGATGGCGACGGCGACCTGGTCATCACGGACGTGGTGATGCCCGACGAGAACGGGCTCGATTTGATTCCGCGCATCAAGAAGCTGCGCCCCGACCTGCGCGTCATCGCCATGAGCGCCCAGAACACGCTCTTGACCGCGGTGAAGGCGACCGAGCGCGGCGCGTTCGAATATCTGCCCAAGCCCTTCGACCTGCGCGAGCTGGTGAACGTCGTGCAGCGCGCGCTGACGGCGCCGACGGCCGCGGCCGCCGCCGGAGGCGAGGAGCCGGAAGAGCAATTGCCGTTGATCGGCCGCTCCCCGGCGATGCAGGAAAT
>JASHUX010000218.1 GCA_030039775.1 Alphaproteobacteria bacterium
GCCCAGGATGCGCCCCGGTGCGCAGGTCGGGACGTCGCCTTTGAGAATGTGAAGGTCCGTGCCGCAGATCGTGGTTTTCGTGACTTTCACGATGGCATCGGTCGGGGCGTAAATTTCCGGCAACGGGCGCTCCAAAAGCGCCTTCTTGCCCGGACCCTGGTAGACGAGAGCCTTCATTACAGCCTCCGGCATCGGAATCGATCACGCGGAGAGGATGCGCCCGGCTTTCTCTTTTCCCTTTGCGCTAAATCAAGGCCGTTCCCCGGCTCATATCCCATCATGTGCCTTCTTCGATGATCTTTTCCGGAAGGAGATATGGATGAGCGAGGATATGAGATTGCAGCAATGGGTATCCGACGAACTGGCCTTCGAGCCGAAGGTCGATGCCGCGCATATCGGCGTCAGCGTGCGGGATGGCGTGGTGACGCTGTCGGGGCGCGTCAATAGCTACGCGGAAAAGTTCGCGGCCGAGGAAGCCGCCCGCCGCATCAAAGGCGTGACGGCGGTCGCGCAGGAACTCGAAGTCCACCTGCCTTCCGACAAAAAGACGGACGATGGGGAGATCGCCGAGCGCCTGGTCCGGATACTGCACTGGGACGCCCTGGTGCCGCACGACCGGATCACGGTGAAGGTGGAGCGGGGATATGTCACGCTCGGCGGGGAGGTCGAATGGCACTACCAGCGGACAGAAGCCGAGGCGGACGCGCGCAAGCTGAGCGGCGTCAAGTCGGTCATCAACGATATTCATGTCCGTTCCGTCATCCGGCCGGCCAATGTCGAGGCTAGGATTCGTCAGGCCCTCGAACGTAACGCTGCGACCGAAGCCGATCGCGTGTCGGTCGCCGTCACGGGAACAAAGATCACGCTGACCGGTAAGGTCAATGCATGGACCGAGTGCGAAACCATCGAGCGCGCCGCGTGGTCGGTGCCGGGCGTCACGGAAGTAGACGACCGTATCGGCCTCGCGCGCCCTTGACGGCGAGACGTCCATGCCCGGACCAATCAGGCCGATGGCTCAAGCCTATAGGGTTGAGCCTTTGTCGCCGGACCGCGCGAGGATCGCGTATCCGGTCGTCGCGGCCCTTTATCCGACGCTCGGGCAGGAAAGTTGGCAGCGTTACGCCCGTACCTTGACGGAATCGCCGCAGGATCAAACAGGCGCTCTCGGCTTGTCGACGGAGGCCGGCTATTTCTGCGGCCTTTTGATTTTCAGGAACGACCGGGAGCCCTGGCACGAACCGCGCCTTACCGTCGACCTGTTCGTCGCGATCGATGTAACCGCGGTTCACGCCGCGACCCTCGCGCTGCTCGCAGCGGCGGAAGCGAAGGCAGCGGCTCTCGCCTGTACGGTGGTGCAAATTCGGATCGAGCAGGGGCCGGATCTCGTTCAGCGGATTCGGCAGGCGGGATATCGGCCTGCCGGCGAAATGATGGCGAAGCAAGTCGCCGCGCCCGGCCGCATAAATTAGCTTGCTCAGCTGGCGATCTCGGCAATCGCTGCAAGGCGGGCGCGGTTGGGGATGCGCACCAGCGTCGAGCTGTCGAGCTCGATAATGCCCAGGCCGCGGAGCGCACTGAAACTGCGACTCACGGTTTCGATCGTCAGACCGAGATAATCGGCGATGTCGTTGCGCGTCATGGTGAGACGGATGGCCTTACCCTCGCGGCCGAGACGCTCCTGTCGGTAGACGAGGCTTAGGAGGAAAGAAGCAACGCGCTCTTGCGCGGTCTTGCGGCCCAAGAGGACCATCTGGTCCTGCGCCGCGGCAAGCTCGTTCGACGCCATGATGCGAAGCCGGCGCTCCATCGCGGGACGATCTTCGACGAAGCTCTCGAAGGCCGGCCGCGCGAAGCGGCACACGGTCGTGTCGGTGAGGGCTTCGGCGCTGTAGGTGTAGCAGTCATTGAACGCGAGGCCTAGAAAGTCGCCCTGAAAAAGGAAGCCGGTGACCTGCCGGCGACCGTCGGGAAGCAGCTTATAGATCTTCATCGAGCCGGCGGTAATGGTGAACACATGCGTCGCCTCGTCGCCTTCCTCGATCAGCGTATCGCCTTGCATGAGTTGCTGTGGCGTGACCAATCCGGCCAGCCGGTCCAGCTCATCCGCCGCGGCGCCGGCGCAAGCTGATCGCGCGCGCGCCGGGCAACTACGACAATTGTGCGACACATCAGCGCGCGTCACGTGCATCGGGCGGGATTCGTGGGTCGCGGTCGCAAGCATCGGTAACTCCCCTAGCTCACCGGTTGATCTGACGCGACCACCATCGGCCGAAACAGCGGCTGCCGAAATTCGGAATTGTACGTAAGGGATTCTACCTATGCGCCGCGTGTCCCAGAGGTCAGGCGCGGCCAGCTAGGGAATGAGCACCGCGGCGCCTTCGATGCGCCCGTCCCGCAATTTCGTCAGAGCTTCGTTGGCGCTGGAAAGCGGAAAGGGGGTCGTTGTCGTGCGCAGCGGCGCCTCCGCCGCGATCTTAAGGAACTCATCCCCGTCGCGGCGCGTCAGATTGGCGACCGAACGCAGGATGCGCTCTTGCCATAGCAGGCTGTATGGGAATTGGGGGATATCGCTCATGTGGATGCCGGCGCAGACGACCGTGCCGCCTCTTGCCGTAGCGGCGAGCGCGGCCGGCACCAGCGCGCCGACTGGCGCGAAAATCAATGCCGCGTCGAGCGGTTCCGGCGGCGTTTCGTTCGACCCGCCCGCCCACACCGCGCCGAGCCCGCGCGCGAATTTCTGACCGGCCGTATCGCCCGGCTTGGTGAAGGCGTAAATGCGCTGGCCTCGATGGCGCGCCACTTGCGCAAGGATGTGCGCGGCCGCGCCGAAGCCATATAAACCGATGCGCTCGGCCTCGCCGGCGAGACGCAGCGCGCGATAGCCGATCAGTCCCGCGCACA
>JASHUX010000219.1 GCA_030039775.1 Alphaproteobacteria bacterium
GAATAGAATGTCACGACGCGTTCGGTGGCGACGAACCAGTCGCACAAAGTCTGTAGCGCCTCAACCGGCACGTCGGTCATCGCGGCGGCCGCTTCGAGCGATCCGGCGCTGGTTTTGGCGGTCCGCAAGGCGGCGGCAAAATCCGTGGTGTGCGCCTCGACCCAACGACCGTTCGTCGCGCCGCGCGCGGCGATTTCGGTGAGCAGCGCATCGAACAAGACGACGTCGGTACCGGGACGCAAGGCGATATGCAAATCAGCCTCGTCGCAGGTCGCCGTACGTCGCGGGTCCAGTACCACGATCCGCGTGCCACGCGTCGCGCGCGCCGCGATCAAGCGCTGATAGAGCACCGGGTGACACCAGGCCATATTGCTGCCGACCAGAATCGCGAGGTCGCATGCGTCGACGTCCTCGTAGCAGCCAGGAACCACATCCTCGCCGAAGGCACGAATGTGACCGGCCACCGACGACGCCATGCATAACCGCGAATTCGTGTCGATATTGGCGGAGCCGATGAAACCCTTCATCAGCTTATTGGCGACGTAATAATCCTCGGTCAGGAACTGGCCCGAGACGTAAAGCGCGACGGCTTCGGGACCATGCTCGGTGATTGCGCGTTGGAAATTCGCGGCCACGCGGCCGAGCGCGTCATGCCACGTGGCGCGCCGCCCGTCGATTTGCGGGTAGAGCAAACGGCCGTTGTCGTCGAGCGTCTCCGCTAGCGCGCTGCCTTTGGAGCAGAGCCGCCCGGCGTTGGCTGGATGGTCCGGATCGGCGACGATCGTCCCGTCGGATTTCGCGACGACGCCGCAGCCGACGCCGCAATAAGGACACGTCGTGCGCGTTCCCGCGTTATCCATCGACAATCGAGGCGCAAACGATCACGCGGCTTATGTCGCAAGAGACGTGCCAAGGGGGGCCGCGCTTTTTGCTCTGCGACACGTCGCATGCGCTGCGGGTCTGGCTAAGGTTTCGGCATCATCTGGTCGTCGCGCGGTCACACGCAGCAGCCCGGCGAATTGCAACCGGATCGCGAACGATTAACTTTTCGCGGCGGCGAGTTAATACAAAAGAGCGCCGTTTCTTTAATCGTAAACTAATCACTATTTGAAAACGAAGCGTCCGGCGGGCCACATCGATGCGCGGGCGGGGGCTCGACCGCGTCATTTGTTGCACGCATCGAGGTATCGCGATGGCTAAATTGGCTGTACTTGATCCGAGCGGACTGTTTCGCGCCGCGCTGGCGAGCTTGCTGCAAGGACTCGGCTTCGACGATCTGGTCGAGGCGGCCGATTTGGACGAGCTCGAACGGTGCGCCGGCATCGGCGTCCGCCTCGATGTCGTTCTGGTCAATCTGTCGCGCCGCGATGAAACGATCGACGAGATCATGCGCGACATCACCGAACGGTTCGACGGGGCACGCGTCGTATTTCTCGCCGAAACGCTCGATCTTGAGCGGCTCGCGCAATGTTTCGCGGCCGGCGCCAGCGGCTATCTCCTGGAAAACATCTCGCGTGACACGCTGGCCAAGAGTCTGACGCTGGTTAGCGCGGGCGGCAAAGTCTTTCCGCCGGAATTGGCGCCCTACATCCCCCATTTGGCCGCGCGACCCGCGGCACCCGCGAATGGGACCTCGCCGGATCGCGGTTCTCGTCTCTCCGACCGCGAACTCGAAATCCTGCACTGCCTGACACGCGGACAGTCGAACAAGGCGATCGGCCAGACCCTGGGTATTGCCGAGGCGACGGTAAAAGTGCACGTGAAGCGTATCCTGCGAAAATCCATGCCAGCAACCGGACCCAGGCGGCCCTATGGGCCGCAGCACGGGGCTTATCCGCGATCGCGAATGGCGACGATCCCGAGCAGGCGGCCGTCAGCCTCGGCCGGCCGTCGCGTCACATCCCGTCGCACGACTCGCTTCTGCTCAAGAGCGCGGCCAAGTAGCGAAGCAAGCTCATTGGTGCCGCGGGGGTGCCGATGTAAAGCCAATATCGACTAGCCACGGTATGACCCCGAGATGGAACGATAACTCAGAATTGCCGTCACGAAGCATCGTGCTTGAATCGCCGCGTACAAGGGGGTAAATCGACACCGTTCACGAGAAAAAGTAACGGCGTTCGGCCAAAAAACGCCGATTATTTTCGGGGGGACAATGTCAACCGGGTGGCTACGGCGGCATGTTCGCGCGCGGTGGTTGATTTGTGTCGGCCTTGCGACAGGCGCTCTGACGGGATGCGGCACGATTCCGTCGTTCGGCCCCAATGTCGGCGAGGTGCTGGACGAAAGCCGCATGGCGCAGCGCTACGGCTTTACCTTGGTCAATGTCGACGGCGATGTTCTCCACGCGATCGCGGCCGCGCAGCCGGACACGCTGCGTCGACTCTTCCCGGACGACCGCGCGGTTGTGCCGCGCATCGGCCACGGCGACGTGCTGTCGGTGACGGTCTATGAATCCGGTGCCGGCGAACTGTTTGCGCCGGCCTCGTCGCAGCAACTGACCTATGGCACCGACTCGGTGACGCTGCCCGCGGTCACCGTCGATCCCGCCGGCAATATCACCGTGCCATTCGCCAGCACGATCAACGTAGCGGGGTTGACGCCCATGGAGGTGCAGACGTCATCCGCCGGCACCTCGGTGCCAAAAGCATCGAGCCGCAGGTGCTGGTGTCGGTCACCAAGGACGCGACCAACGTGGTGACGGTGACCGGCGCCGTGAAAAATCCCGGCCGCTTCGCGATCACGCCGGCGAGCGAGACGTTGATGCAGATCGTCGCGGAGGCGGGCGGCTCGATCGGTCCCGCGAGCGACACGGTCCTGCAAGTGACGCGCGCGGGAAAACAGGCGAACGTCCGGCTTTCCGATCTTCTTGCCTCGCCGCAGCAGGACATTCACGCGTATCCGGGCGACTATCTCAATCTGGTTCCGGAGCCGCGCGACTACCTCGTCTATGGCGCAGTATACAAGTCGGGCGCCTATCCCTTGCCGGTAGCGACGACGAGCCTAGCGGAAGCGATCAGCCACGCCGGGGGTATTGTCGATTCCTTGGCCGACGTGCGCGGCGTCTTTGTTTTCCGCTATGAGGATCCCGCGGTGGTGCACCAGATTCCGCCGAACGACGTCGCGTCGACGCCGGTAAAGCCGGACACGAAGAACCCGATGCCGCCCGTGATCTATCGCGTCAACATGAAGACCGCGGCGGGAATCTTCTACGCGAGCGCGTTCCCGCTCCGGGACAAGGATTTGGTGTTCGTGGCCGACGGCGGAGCAGATCGATTGGGAGAAATATCTCGACCTGTTCCGCCTGACCGCGAGCCCGGCGCTCTCGGGCGCCAGCCAGGCCATCACCATCGATCGCGGGTTCTAACAGCTCAGTCGAACGGATAGACGCCCGGCTCGGGGCGGTACGCTTTTTCGATGCCTTCGACGCCCGAGCGCAGCATCGCGCCCCAGGACTCCATCGTGGTCGCGCCGATATGCGGCGAACCGAAGAAGTTCGGCAGCGTCAGGAGCGGGTTGCCGTTCGCCGGCTCGACCGCGAACACGTCGAACGCGGCGCCGGCGATATGGCCGCTCTTCAGCCGTTCGGCCAGCGCCGCTTCGTCGACGATATTGCCGCGAGCACAGTTGATCAGCACCGCGCCCGGCTTCATCTTGTCGAGCACCGCGCCGGTATACATGCCGATGGTGCCGCTATTGCGCGAGAGATGGATGGTGACCACATCGGCGCGCGCCCAAAGTTCCTCGGCGCCGACGCCTTCGACGCCCCACTCGCGATAAAAGCCCGAATAATCGACCTTGTCGTTCGCGAGGATTTTGACGCCGTAGGGCTGCAGCAGCTTTACCACTTCCTTGCCGATATGGCCGCAGCCATGGATGCCGACGGTGCGGCCTCGGAGATCGGCGCCGAAGCCCATCGGCCCGCGCCATTCGCCTTTATGCAATGTCGTCGAGAACAAATGCAGCCGCCGCAGCGTAAAGACCATGTAGCAAACCGCGAGCTCCGACACCGACACTTTGTTGATCCCGGGCGCCCACCACATTTTGATGTTGTATTTGTTGAGGATCGCTGGATCGATGTGATCGACTCCCGCCGAGCACAGCGACACGACCTTGAGATCGGGCAGTTGGGCGCAGACCTCATCGGTGAAGCGGTTAAGGCCGATGACCGCGACCTCATAGCCCTTGAGGAATTCGACCAGCTTGTCCGCCTGCATCAGACCGGTCTGTTGGGTCTGGAATTTGACGTCGAGGTAGCGCGTCGTGAGCGTCGCCTTGATCTCGGGGAAAAATTCGAAATAGGACAGCGGCACGGCAATACGGCGCAGCGACATTGGCTCCTCCCGACTTTATCGCGCGACGATAGCGGCCCGTGCGCGCCGCCGCCAGATATTGATTTGCGCCGCTGCCTCAGCGACAGTCCAACGATGGTTGGCGAAAATCCGGGCGCGGCGTGGTATCGCGAATCGTATGAGGTGCTGAAGCACGCGGGCACCGAGCTGTTCTGCTATGTGCCCGACGCCGGCATCGATCCCTTGATCCGTATGGCGCACGCCGACAACACTGTGCGGTCGGTGGTGCTGACCACCGAGGAGGAGGGCGTCGGCATTTGTTGCGGCGCGTGGCTCGGCGGCAAACGTGCGGTGCTGATGCTACAGAGCAGCGGCGTCGGAAACTGCATTAACGCGTTTTCGCTGGCTGCCAATACGCGCATTCCATTGTTGGCGCTGGTGTCGATGCGCGGGGAATGGGGCGAGGGCAATCGCTGGCAGATTCCAATGGGCCGCACGACCGAAGAAGCCATGAAACTCGCGGGCTTCACCGTCTGTCGTGCCGCGCGTGCGGACGAAGCGGCGAAGCTGATCGAGGGTGCCGCGACCATGGCCTATCAGAGCGAGCAGATGGTCGCGGTACTGCTATCGCAGCGCCTGATCGGCGCCAAGGTATTCGACGATAGTCCATGATGGGCGACATCGACCGCACGCGCGCCATCGCGCGCATTCTGGAACAGCGCCGGGATCAGCTCATTATCGCCGGGCTCGGCGAGCCGTGCACCGATGTTGGACGGCTCGAGGATCGCCCCCTTAACTTTTATCTCGGCGGCGCGATGGGGATGGCCACGCCGGTGGGATTGGGCCTCGCCATTGCGCAACCCGAACGCGCCGTCGTGGTTGTAACCGGCGACGCGGAGCTGATGATGAATGTCGGCA
>JASHUX010000220.1 GCA_030039775.1 Alphaproteobacteria bacterium
GGGCGTACGGTGATCGCCATCGCGCATCGTCTGTCGACGATCGCGCGGATGGACCGCCTGGTGGTGCTGGAACGCGGCGTCATCCGCGAGGTCGGTAGCCATGACGAGCTGCTGGCGAAGGGTGGCGTCTATTCGCGCCTGTGGCACCGCCAGTCGGGCGGCTTCATCGCCGAGATCGACCGCGACGCCCCGCAGCCGCAACCGATCGAGGTCTGATTCGCTGCGAAGCCGGCCGCCCAACAAAACATTGCCGTTTGGAAAGCTTACCAGACCGTCAACTCTTGGTATGGACGTGGCGCCAATGGAGCAGGCCAATGCGGTGTCTGGTCACCGAGGATGAAGCCGACACGGCCCGTTACATCAGTAACGGCCTTGGAGAAGAAGGCTTCGAGACAACGTGGAGCCGCAACGGCGTCGAGGGCTTGCGTCTGGCGACCGAGCAGAATTGGGACGTCGTCGTGTTGGGACCGCATGTTGCCCGGCGACGTCGACGGACTGAAGATCGTCGAGACCGTACGGGCCTGCGGCAAGGCTACGCCGATTATCGTGCTGAGCGCGTTGGCCAGTCTTGACGAACGGGTCATAGGGTTGCGCAGCGGCAGCGACGATTATCTCACCAAGCCGTTCGGGATGCCGGAATTGGTCGCGCGGATCAATGCGCTATTGCGCCGTACGGTACGGCAGGCCGACGTATCAGAGCTGCGCGTCGCCGATTTGCGGTTGGATTTACGCTGCCGCAAAGCCGAGCGCGCCGGACAACCGATCATGCTGCAGCCGCGCGAGTTCCGGCTGCTCGAATATCTGGTGCGGCATCAAGGTCAGATCGTGACGCGCAGCATGTTGCTCGAAGCAGTATGGGATTATCGTTTCGACCCGCAGACGAACGTCGTCGATGTCCAGATCAGCCGGCTGCGCCAAAAGATCGATCGCAATTTTTCGCCGCCCTTGCTCCATACCGTCCGTGGCACCGGCTACATGATCTCGCCCGATGGTTAGATTGCGCGGCAATCTCGCCGTCAGACTTGCCATCGGTTACGGTATCCTGATCATTACGACGACAATCGCGATCAGCGGCGTCGTTTATTTGGGGACGGTGGGCGTGATCGAGCATGGCATCGACGCCAAGGTTCGCGCCATATCAAATTTTTTGCTTGGCGAGTACCGCGTGCACGGCGTTACGAGCCTCCAGCGCCAGATCGGCACGTTGCTTACCGACAATATCGACCAGGACACCGAGGTCTACCTGCTGGCGGGACCGAACGGGAACATCGTCGGCAACATCGCCGCACTGCCGGATGTGCCGGCCGACACAATGACCGATCACGAGGTGATTCGTTATGGCCGTCCGTCGCTCAGCCGTGTCCTGCCATCGCGCCTTGCCGACGGATACACGCTGATTGTCGGCCGCGACCTGGCGGATCTCACGGCCATTCGGCAACTGGTGCTGCGTTCAATGCTGCCGACATCGATCAATCCGCCGACGTCGGGATCGTGCTTCAGCTCGCGGCCGTCGAATTCGGTCTTCAGCTGCAAATCGATCGGCAGTCAGTACCTGACGTTCTATTGGAACGATATGGGCGGCAATCCCGACGATAAGGATTACAACGACGCCGAAATCAGCGTGTCGTGCAGCGGCACCGGCACCGGCAACACCGCGACGGGTGTGTATTTATCAAGCTAATCGCCACCTGATGACAACCCGCGGCTACCAGGTGATGACGCGTCCGTGCTAAATTAGTGGCGCTGCCGGAGCCGCGATGGCGAGTCCCCACTACACCGTCAAGAACATCGAGTTGGTGGCGGAGGCGAAGGACCTTCGCGCCCAACTCTTTACCCTGGCGCCCGGTGAAGAAATTCCCTGGCATTGGCACAGTCATATCACCGACCGTTTTTACTGCCTCTTCGGCACGTTGCGGATCGAGACGCGCGCGCCGCGCGCGGATGAACGGATTACCGTCGGCGGCAGTTACGCGGTGCCGCCGAAAACGGCTCATCGCGCCTCGAATGGCGGCGACCATGGCGACTGCCGGTTCCTGCTGCTGCAAGGTGTCGGCGCTTACGACTTCAATAAGATTTGAGCCGGCTCGCCGATCCCAAAAAATGGAGCCGATGGCGCAAGGGTCGAGGTCGCCGTCGGCTCCAGTTTTGAGATGTAGCGGGGCGTTTCGTTATGCTCCCGCCTGACGGCGGTTGCTA
This sequence comes from Alphaproteobacteria bacterium, assembly GCA_030039775.1. Taxonomy (GTDB): domain Bacteria; phylum Pseudomonadota; class Alphaproteobacteria; order ATCC43930; family CGMCC-115725; genus JAATGI01. The sequence goes on from JASHUX010000220.1 coordinate 2,197, forward strand.
TTCGATCCGCGCCGCAGATGCAACGGACAATTGCGCGCACCGCTATTCCTGGTTGTAATGAGCGCCCTGGTGCCACAAATTGCGTCGCTCTTGTGCTATTTACCGTGCGTTTTGGTCGGGCGGGTGCATGCCGGGTGAATTCGATTTAGTGGTCGCGGGAAGCGGGATTGCCGGTTTGACGGCGGCGTTGACCGGTGCGCGGCTGGGCCTGCGGACCTTGTGCCTAACCGGCGACGTGCTGGGCGGCCAGCTTTTGAGCATCAACAAGATCGACGGCTACCCCGGCTTTCCCGACGGCGTCGCCGGCTACGATCTCTGCCCGATCGCGCAAGAACAGGCTGTCGCGGCGGGCGCAGAGGTCGCAGCGACGACGCTCGATGGGCTGACGCCGCAAAATGGTCGCTGGCGGCTTGCGACCGGCGACGGCGAACTCACCGCGCGCGGCGTGGTGCTGGCGACCGGCGCGGCTTTGAAGGAACTCGGTATACCCGGCGAAGAGCGGTTCAGAGGCAAAGGTGTCAGCCACTGCGCCTCGTGCGACGCGCCGCTCCTGCGCGGCAAGCCGGTGGTGGTGATCGGCGGCGGCGATTCCGCGTGCCAGGA
>JASHUX010000221.1 GCA_030039775.1 Alphaproteobacteria bacterium
CTGGCCGGGATCACGATGGCGAGCGCGATGATATAAGCGGTGAGGCCGAGGCTGAGCCGCACCGGCGAGCTGCCGAACGCCTCCGCCATACGCGGCAAGGCGGTGACGATCACCGTCGAATCGAGCGTCTCCATGAAGAAGGCGCACGCCACGATCGCTGCGACAAAGATGGGATTGCGAAGCTGAGGCATTCGGGAAACGCCTCAATCTGGCATGGAACCGCCTGTCCCGGAATTGTCATTTGCACCTTGCCGTCACGCGGCAAAAGCCGTTCAATCCGGTTTTCGCGGCCGGCGACAAGGACGCGAACGATAAACCCAGGTGGGGGTATGAGCGATTTTCGCCACATCCGCGGCAAGCCGTCGAAAGAGGACAACGATCTAGCGTTGTTCCTGTCGCGCTGGATTCGGGCGCCGCTGCGGATCGGCGCGCTGGCGCCGTCGAGCCCGCATTTGGGCCGCGAGATGGCGCGCGCCATCGATGCGCGGGCGGCGACATTGGTGGTCGAGCTAGGCGGCGGCACCGGACGCATCACCCGTGCCCTGCTCGATGCCGGCGTCGCGCCGGACCGGCTGATCGTTATCGAGAATGACGAGAAGCTCGCCTCGCTCTTGCGCATCCGTTTTCCGCAATTGCGCATCGTCCAAGGCGACGCGCGCGATCTGATGAGCCTGCTGGCGCCGCTCGGCGTGACCCACGCCTCTGCCGTGATCTCCGGCCTGCCGCTCCTGTCGATGCCGCCCGAGACGCAGCAGCGCATCGTCGAGCAGGCATTCGCGCTGATGGGCGCGGACGGCACCTTCGTGCAGTTCACTTACGGGCCGGTATCGCCGGTGATGGGCCGCGCGCGGGTGGGCCTGATCGCCGAAGTGACGGGGCGCGTGTGGCGCAATTTCCCGCCCGCGTCGGTGTGGCGCTACCGCCGGTCGGCGCTTCCGAGCCAGGAATCCGAGGCCTAACTACTTCTTGCCGTCGGTGCGGCGAGTCAGCGGGATCGCGGCTTGCTCCGACAGGAGCCAGAACGTGACGCTTTCCTCGATATAAAGCTGTACCGCCCGCACGGTGGGGCTGAGATAGCCGATGGAAAAATCCTGCCCGACGGTCAGCTCGAAATCGCTGCCCCGCATCGAGAGCACCACGGCGCCGTCGAGACCCGGCGTCCAGACCAAGGGGCCGTCGACCAGACGGCGCACATGCTCCAGCACCGGGTAGCCGCCGCTCGTGGTCTCGCTTAGCGCGGTGTACGCCCGCTCGCTCAGCGCCACCGCGTAGGGCCCGCCGACGCCATCGTCGCGCCGCTTGGTCTTGGCGCTGGCGACCGCGTTGGGAAAGGCGGTGAAGTCGTCCGTGAACGGGATGGCTTCCGACGCGCGGCCGTCGCAGATGCCGCGAATGCCGGCCTCGCCGTAGCCATGAAAGATGGTGCGATTTTCCGCGATGGCGATCTCGCGCGCCGCGGCGATCACCGGGTCGGTGTCGGGGTCTTTGGCCCCGCGCGAAATCGCGTCGAGCTCGTCACGCTGAATTTCAAACGGCACGCGCAGCTCAACCGGCGGCAAGACCTGGCGCAACCGGGCCTCGAGCTTGCCCTTGAGCGGCGGCGCCACCGCTTCGCTGCGGCCGGTCGCGACGGCGGCATGATCCCAGCCCTTCGGCCCGACGAAATCGACGACGCGGCGGGCGCCGAGCGAAGTCTTGAGCGTGCGGGTGGCTTCTTTGTCGATCTCCGCCCAGCCGGACGCCGAGATCGGCGCGAGTTCGCGGTGGAGATGGTTCATTTCTTGAGCTCCGCGCGCAAGTCGCCGATGCCGAGGCTGCCCGAGCCGTCCTCGCCGCCGCCGCCGCCGCTAGCCGCCGCCTCGACCTCAAGGGGTGGTTTCTCGTTGAAGATGTACTTCCGCAGATTTTCGTCCATCTTCGGGTCGTGGCGGCGCAGCCACTCCAGCACCATCGCCATGTGTTCTTTCTCTTCGTCGCGATTGTGTTCGAGGATGGCGCGGAGTTTGTCGTCGACGGTCGCCTTGGCGCGCTGGTTGTACCAATCGACCGCCTCCAGCTCCTCCATGATGGAGACGATGGCGCGGTGCTGATCGATTGACCTCGCCGCCGAGCGTGGCGGCGTCTTCGTGCAGATTGTCGCTGGCCATGTCTTCCCCTGCCTCCTCGCCGGCGTTCGCTACTCTTTCCGGATAACAATTCTAGCGAGGCTGGCGTTCCCGACCCGCCGCGATGCGGTATAAAGGCACGACGATGACCAATCGCGCCGCCCACATGACCACGGCCGAGGCCGCGACTTCCGCGCTCCACGCGCACGGGGTGACCCAGATTTACGGCCTGCCCGGCACGCATAACGACGACCTGTTCGACGCGTTCTATGAGGCACGCGACCGGCTGCGCTTTGTCCATGCGCGGCACGAGCAAGCGGGCGCGTTCATGGCGCTGGGCGCGGCGCTCGTCACCGGCAAGCCGCAGGTCTTCAGCGTCGTGCCCGGCCCGGGCCTCCTCAACGCCGGCGCCGCGATCTTGACGGCGCAAGCGATGAACGCGCCGATTATCGGCCTCGTCGGGCAGATCCCGCAGCGCGAGATCGACCGCGGCCACGGCTATCTCCACGAGGTGCGCGACCAGCTCGGCCTGGCGCGGCACATAACCAAGTTCGCGGCGCGGATCGACAGCGCCGCCGACGCCCCGCGCCTGGTCGCGCAAGCCTTCGCCGAGGCGCAGCGCGGCCGGCCCGGCCCCGTCCTCCTCGAATGCGGGATGGACGTCTGGGGCCGCAAAGGCGCCGTCATCCCGCTCGAGGCACCGGTCGGCGTTGTAAACCCGCCGGTCGATGCCGACGCGACTGCCCGGGCCGCCGCGATCCTGGGCAAGGCCAAGCGGCCCGTTATCGTGGTCGGCGGCGGCGCGCAAGGGGCGTCGGCCGAGATCACCGCGCTGGCCGAGGCGCTCGAGGCGCCGGTCATCGCCTATCGCCGCGGCCAGGGCGTCGTCTCGGCGCGCCACCGGCTCAGCGTCAACCTGCCGGTCGGGCATCGGCTCTGGAAAGACGCCGACGCCGTGCTGGCGATCGGCACGCGGCTTCTGATCCAGCAAACGCAATGGGGCACGGACGCCGCTCTCCCCATCATCCGCATCGACATCGATCCCGAGGAGCCGGCGCGGCTCAACCGGCCCGCCGTCGCGATCGTCGCCGACGCGCGCGAAGCAACCGCCGCTCTGCTCCGCGCCCCCCCCGCGCACAATACCAAACGCGCGCCCGTCGACTTGAGCGCGCACCGCGCGTGGCTGGCCGAGCGGTTATCCCGCCTCGAGCCGCAAGCCTCGTATCTCCGCGCGCTGCGCAACGCGTTGCCCGAGAACGGCGTGTTCGTCGACGAGGTGACGCAGTTGGGCTTCGCCAGCCGCCTCGCCTTTCCCGTTTATGCGCCGCGCACCTATTTCTCGCCGGGCTACCAGGACGCGCTCGGCTGGGGCTACGGCACCGCGCTCGGCGTCAAGGCGGCGCGCCCCGACCTGCCCGTTCTCGCCATCAGCGGCGACGGCGGCTTTCTCTACCAGGCGGCCGAGCTCGCCACCGCCATGCATCACGACATCGCCGTGGTCGCCGTGGTGTTCGACAACAACGCCTTCGGCAATGTGCGCCTGATCCAGAAGGAGCGGTTCGGCGGGCGCCTGATCGCCGACAGCCTGACCAATCCCGACTTCGTCGCGTTCGCCGAGAGCTTCGGCGCCAACGCTTACCGCGCGACGACCGCGCCCGAGCTTGAGCGCGCGGTCAAGGACGCGTTCGCGGCCGGTCGCCCGGCCCTGGTCCATGTCCCGTGCGGCGACATGCCGAGCCCGTGGGACATGATCATGATGCCCCGAATCCGCGGCTGAACGCCGTTTGAACCACCAAGGCACCAAGAATGCTTCTGCGCGAAGCGCGCAATTTTTTCCGTTCTGCGCGAAGCGCATGAATTTTCTTTTTCTTGGTGCCTTGGTGTCTTGGTGGTGCCACTGATTTTCTTGCGCTTTGGCGTCCCCGGCTTTCGCCGGGGCAGGCTTGGCGGTTCACGCCGTCGTTCCACCCAAACATCGTATGGTATTGGCGTGCGATAGCTTTGTTCTGCACGAAATTTTCAACGAGCGAAGTTCCTGGGGAGCATTCGCAAACCACTTTACCGCAGCGCAATAGGGGCCTATCCCTAGGCGCGACTCGGGCGGCGTCTCCCTGTCGCCCATTCGTCACGCATCCGGCATGACACCGGCACGAAATCGGCATAAAATCGCGATAATTTTCCAGGCCGGACCAATGAATATCCACGAATATCAGGCCAAGACTCTTCTCTCAAAATTCGGTGTTGCGGTGCCCAAGGGCGGGGTCGCCTACACGCCCCAAGAGGCGGAGAAGGTCGCGGCCGGCCTCGCCGGCCCGGTCTATGTCGTGAAGGCCCAGATCCATGCCGGCGGCCGCGGCGCCGGCGAATTCAAGGACCAGCCGCGCTCCAAAGGCGGCAAGGGCGGCGTGCGCCTCGCCAAGTCGCCGGCCGAAGTAAAGGACCAGGCGGCGGCGATGCTGGGTCATGTCCTCGTAACCAAGCAGACCGGCCCCGCCGGGCGCGAGGTGAAGCGCGTCTACATCGAGGAAGGCTGCGACATCAAGCGCGAACTTTATCTCGGCATGCTGGTCGACCGCGCCACCGGCCGCGTCACCATGATGGCGTCGACCGAGGGCGGCATGGAGATCGAAGAGGTCGCGGCGAAGCACCCGGAGAAAATCCTCCGCGTCGCCATCGACCCCGCCACCGGATTCCAGCCGTTCCACGCGCGCGAGCTGGCCTATGGGCTCAAGCTCGAAGCCGAGCAGATCAAGGCCGCGACCAAGCTCATGACCGCGATGGCGGCGGCGTTCGCCGCGCTCGACGCGTCGATCGTCGAGATCAATCCGCTGGTGGTGACGGGAACGGGCGCGGTGATGGCGCTCGACGCCAAAATGAATTTCGACGACAACGCTCTCTTCCGCCATCCCGACGTCGAGGCGATGCGCGACGAGGCCGAGATCGACCCGATCGAGCTCGAGGCGGCGAAGCACGAGCTCAATTACGTCAAGCTCGACGGCAATATCGGCTGCATGGTCAACGGCGCTGGCTTGGCGATGGCGACCATGGACATCATCAAGCTCTATGGCGGCAACCCCGCCAATTTCCTCGATGTCGGCGGCGGCGCCGACAAAGAGCGCGTCACCGTCGCCTTCACGCTGATCCTGTCGGACCCGAACGTCGAAGGCATCCTGGTCAACATCTTCGGCGGCATTATGCGCTGCGACGTCATCGCCGAGGGCATCGTCGCCGCCGCGCACGAAGTCTCGCTCCATGTCCCGCTGGTGGTGCGGCTCGAAGGCACCAACGTCAAGCAGGGCAAGAAGATCTTGGCGGAGTCCGGCCTACCGATCTTGAGCGCCGACGATCTCGGCGACGCCGCGCAAAAGGTCGTGAAGGCCGTGAAGGAAGCCGCCTGATGTCGGTGCTGGTCAACAAAGACACCAAAGTGATGTGCCAGGGCTTCACCGGCGCGCAAGGCACGTTCCACTCCGAACAAGCGATCGCCTACGGCACCAAGATGGTCGGCGGCGTGACGCCGGGGAAAGGCGGCGCGATCCATCTCGACCTCCCCGTGTTCGACACGGTGCGCGAATGCGTCACGGCGACCGGCGCCGACGCCAGCGTGATCTACGTGCCGCCGCCGTTCGCAGCGGACGCCATCCTCGAAGCGATCGACGCCGAAATTCCGCTGGTCATTTGCATCACCGAGGGCATTCCGATCCTCGACATGGTGCGGGTGAAGCGCGCGCTCTCGGGCTCGAAGACGCGGCTCATCGGCCCCAACTGTCCCGGCGTCATCACGCCCAACGAATGCAAGATCGGCATCATGCCGGGCCATATCCACAAGAAAGGCTCGTGCGGCATCGTCTCGCGCTCCGGCACGCTGACCTACGAGGCGGTGGCGCAGACCACGGCGGCGGGGCTCGGCCAATCGACCTGCATCGGCATCGGCGGCGACCCGGTCAACGGCACCAATTTCGTTGAGGTGCTGGCGATGTTCCTCGGCGACGACGAGACCAAGAGCATCGTGATGATCGGCGAGATCGGCGGCGGCGCCGAGGAAGCTGCGGCCGATTTCCTCAAGCACGACACGCGAAAAAAGCCGGTGGTGGGCTTCATCGCCGGCGCCACCGCGCCGCCCGGCCGCCGCATGGGCCATGCCGGCGCCATCATTTCGGGCGGCACCGGCACCGCCGCGCACAAGATCGAGGCGCTCAAAAGCGCGGGTGTCACGATCTCGGAATCGCCGGCGGCGCTCGGTGCGACCATGCTCACGGTGCTGAAGGGCTAAGCCCTCACGAAATAATCACGTCGCCAGCGAGACCGAAATAAACGCGCGCGATCTCGGGCGCGAAGAAATCGGCCTGGTGCGTCGCGTTGTTCTTGAACGTGGCGAGGTCGCGGAAGAAACGCTGCATCGGCTGGCCGTCGACTGCGTTGGACGAGCTGGCCGCGCGGAAGAATTCGAGCCCGGCCTCCCAGGCG
>JASHUX010000222.1 GCA_030039775.1 Alphaproteobacteria bacterium
TCTTTCAAATCAAGACATAGCGATTGCTTGCCGCGATTAGTGAAATTGAACTGGTGCGAGCGGTTCCACCAGTCGGTCCCCGGATCGGCGCCGTCCCAACTGCGGAAAGAATCGAGCGCGCCCGGGCCTTCGACCTTCACCACCGCGGCGCCGAGATCGAGCAGCAGCGCGGAGGTTCCCGCCCCTGCGGTGATCATACCGAGGTCGACGACGCGGATGCCCGCGAGCGGCAGGGCGCGGTCAGACGACACCGGCCACCGCTCTATTGACACGCCTTCCGTTCCACGCCAATGGCAGCGCCGGCGCGCCGTCCGGCGCCAGGAAATCGCGCGCCCGATAATGCGCGTCGGTCAGCAGCTCGGCCGGAAGTTTCACCGGACCGATCGGGATGCGCCGCGCTTGCGCCGCCGCCGTGATCTCGGTGCGGGTGCGCGCCGCGAACCACGGGCCGATGATCGCCGTCAGCGCCGCGCGATTGGCGCCGCGCAGTGGCGCGGAGGCGAACCGCGGATCGTCGAGCCGCGCATCGCCGATCAGCGCGCGGAGCGGCGGCCAGTCCTTGTCCTGGTAGACCAGCGCGACATGCCCATCCTTCGCCGCCACCGTGAACCACTGCGTCGCGGTGCCGCGCACCGGAACGCGGCCGAGAATCAGCATATCGGCGGCGGTCTTCCAATTGAGCCAGACGCAGACATCGAACAGCGAGACATCGACGATCTCGTCGCCGCCCGCGCGCAATGCCGCGAACAGGCCCGTACACGCTGCAAGACCGGCAGAATAAGCGGGCTGATGCCCGGCCAACGGGACCGGCGGCGCCGGCGGCGGCTCGCCGACAACGCCGAGCAAACCGGAGAGCGCAAGCAGACCGAGCTCGCTCGTCGGCGGATCGTCGCCCGGTCCGAACACGGAAATGCGGACCTTCGCCGGCACCTCGGCCGCATGGCGTGCCAGCGAAACCGTATCGCCGATCGCGGCGTCGAACCGGCCCAATGCCGGACCGGTATGCTTGCCGGCATTGAGGAAACGATCCAGCGCCGAGCCGCCGCCCGGCAGCAATGGCGGCATCGTCGCAAACGGCTCGCCCGCCGCCGGGACGGGCCGCACCACCTCGGCACCGTAGGCAAGGCAAAGTTTCGCCGCCATCGACGCGGCCAGCGCATGCGGCTGCCGCGCGCACAGGGCACCAAGATCGAGCACGCGCCGGCCGGCAAGCGGCGCGAGCACGCTACACGCCCTGCCCTGGATTTTTGCCGCCGGCGGCAAAGCGCGCGCTGCCCTCGGCCTGCGCTGTGGTCTTGGCGCGGATGGCGGCGTTCACCGCCTGGCCGTGCTGCATCGCCCCCCGCCAATCGGTGATGACGGCGGGGATATGGTCGAGCGCCTTCTTGCTTTCGGCCAGCGCCACAGCGTCGAATTGCGCGATCTTTTCGGCCAGCGCCCGCGCCGTCGGCAGCAGCGCGTCGGGATCGACACATTGATTGACCATGCCCCACCGCTCGGCGGTCGCACCGTCGATACGGTTGGTGGTAAGCACCAGCCATGCCATCTGTTTGCGGGTGACGCCGGAAAGCTGGATCGCCGGCCCCGCCATGCCGGGATAGGTCGCGAACCCCATCTCGGGACAGCCGATGTTGGCCTTGGTGCTGGCGATCGCAAGATCGCAGACATTGATCAGCGTGGCACCGCCGCCGAGCGCGAGCCCGTTCACCGCGGCGATGAAGATGGCAGGATGCGCGCGGATCGCCAGGTTGACCGCGATCCATTCCTCGCCGGCGGTGTGGATGCCTTGCCGCACATCCTGCTCGCGCTCCTTGAGGTCGATGCCGGCGCAGAACGCGACCCCGGTGCCGGTGAGGACGATGGCCTTCGCATGGCCGCGCAATTCGTCGAAGGCGCGCATCAGCCCCTCACGGCATTCGCGGTTCGCGGCGTTGCGCTTGTCTTCGCGGTCGATGCGCAGCTCGGCCCAATTGCCATGGCGCGTAACGACGATGGGGCTGGTCATGGCGTCAACCCTCCGGACCGAATTGCGGCAACAGGAAATCGCCCGGGCCGCCTGGGAACCGCACCGTGAGCCGCATGCCGATCTTGGCCTCGGCGGCGCTTATGCCGTCGAGATTGGTGAGGAGATACGGCCCTTCGTCGAGCTTCACCATCGCGACCGGATACGGCAGTTCGTCCGCCATGCCGTCGAAATATTTCTGGTGAAACACGACGAACGACCACAGCTCGCCGCCACCGGACGCATCGATCCACGCCCATTCGGGCCGCCCGGTGAAGGGCGAGACCGGGGCCGGCGGGAAGAAGCATTTCCCGGTCACTTTGCAGCGCTGCAGGATCAGCCGCCGCTCGCGGCAGGCCTGCCAGAACGGCCGATTCCAATTGTCGACGACCGGCGCCGGATGGGTGGCGAGGCTCATGCGGCTCTCCTGAGGATCGCGCTCTGGGCGATGTTGGTGGCGCAGATATATTGCATCGCTTGCACATTCGGGATTTGGCGCGCGCCGCAATCATCGCGCAATTGCCGGACGCATTCGGCGATAACGCCCCAGCCCTGCATGTAGGAATCGGAAAGATGCCCGCCCGAGGTGTTGGTCGGCCACCGCCCGGTGCCGAGCTGCAACGTGCCGCCGCGCACGAACGCGCCGCCGTCGCCTTGCTTGCAGAAGCCGAGCCCTTCGAGGCTGAAAATCACGGTCGGCGAGAAATTGTCGTAGATGCCGAGGCCGCCGATCTCGTCCCGCCCAATGCCGGCGCGATCGTAAACGGCGCGGCAGGCCGACAGGCTCGGGTGCCAGAAATCGTCCGGCGGCGCGCTGCCGTAGTGGAACGCGTCCTGCCGGGCGTAACCGGCGAGCAGCACCGGTGGCCGGCGCATGTCCTTCGCGCGCTCCGCGCTGGTCATGATCCAAGCCACGGCGCCGTCATTGATGAGGCAGTAATCGAGGAGCTTCAACGGCTCGCAGATCGGGCGCGCCTTGGCGTGATCGTCGAGCGTGATCGGCCGGCCGTGCATCACCGCGTCGGGATTGAGACACGCATGATGGCGGAAGGCGACGGAGATGTGGCCGAGATCGGCATGCGTGGTGCCGAACTGATGCATGTGGCGGCGCCACATCATGGCGTGGATCGCGCCGGGGCTGGTCATGCCCCAAGGGCTCCATTGGCTGTCGTCGCCGCCATACATCATGCGGACGGAACGGCCGTTATTGCCGTAGACCAGCGCCACCGTCTTGGCGGCGCCCGTTGCGATCGCTTGCGCCGCGAGCGCCAGCGACACCCCGGAGAAGCGTCCCGGCGTCTCCGTCAGCAGGCAATATTGCGGATTGACGCCCATCATCTCGGCGAAACGCTCGTAGGTCGGGATGCGGTTGACGATGAGCCCGTCAATGTCCGACGGTTTAAGCCCCGCGTCGTCGAGCGCCGCGTTCAGCGCGACGCAGCCGAGGCCGTAGCTGTCCGTTTCGGGAAAATTGCCGAAGCGGCTGGTGCCGATGCCGGCGAAGGCGACCTTGTCGCGCAAGGACCACGATGCGCCGATGGCGGGCGCGACAAGCGGCCGGTTGGGTGGCATGAGCATGCGTTCTCCCTCAACTGTCTCGCCGCCCCATGGGAACGTGCGGCGATCCGTTTGAAAATTATTGATTCCCGCCGCAAATGAAAAGCATTCGGCGCTTGCAGCCGGAGCGCGCCGTTAAGCATTCGAAATGGGCGCGCTTACCGCGCGGCGGATTTTCCAAGCACCGCAATCTGCGCCTGGCAGTAACCCGTGACATCCGGCGGCGACAGCGCCGCGGGCGACCATATCGTCGCCTTCATTGGCGTCGCCACGCATTGCTTGAGCGCGGCGAGCGCACCCTTGTTGTCGCCCTGGGCCTTGAGCGTCATGGCGACGCGCTCGCGGCTCAACGGCAGCAACCTCGACCAGGTTCCGTTGGGGCAATTTTTCTGCACCAGCGTTAGGGCGCCGCTTTCGAATTCGCGATACTGAACGAGAGCGCCCGCGATGTCGCCTTGCGCCAGGAGCGCGTCGCCCACCTTTTTGATGCGCGTTCGCCGCCTCATAGATGGCGTTGCCATAAGTCGGAAATCTCTGAAGCGTGTCGGCGGCCAGCGAAAGATAGAGGCGGAATTGCGTCACCGCGTCGGGCGGATCGTTCTGCTTGAGGTACAGATCGCCCAATCGTTGGTAGGCCACCATGTAGAATTCGCGGAAGCGGAAGATTTTCGGCGCCTGTTCGGCCAGGTTCTCCGCGATCTTCCGGTATCGCTCATATTCCGTCGCGGCGCGTTCGGTATCGCCCTTTGCCAGCCACAGATCGCCTTGCCGCTGGTGGGCCTGCAACTGCGCCGCCAGGTTTTCCTCGCTTGCCCGTCGGTCGGCCATCTCGTCGGCCTTGGTGACGTTCACCTGATAGTGCGACACCGCCTCATCGATCCGGCCGCGCGCCATCGCGATATCACCGAGGCGCTCCTCGGAAAATACGATATCGCCGAGCCATAGACTCGGTTCTTTCGCCTCCGCTTTTGTCGCGTCCGCCAGGCGCGTCTCTCCGGCGGCTTCGGCGCGGTCGAGGTCGCCCATCGCCATCCACGCATCGGTGATGGTTTCATAGTCGGTCAACAGGCGTTCGTGGAGATAGTCGTTGCCGGGATTCGACGTGAGCAGCTTCTTAATAACCGCGACGCTGTCCTCGGCGTCGCGCACGGCCTTGGTGCAATCGCACTGCCGGAACTGCAGCCCGCTCCGACGACCGCGCGCGAACGCCCATAACTGCAGCCACTGAGGATTGGCCGGCTCCTTGGCGATGAGTTTGTCCGCCAGGTCATTTTCCATCCGCGCCATTCTGAACGCGTCGGAGTTGCCGGTTGAGACGCCGACTAGGGTGGCGGCGTCGAGCAGCTTCACCCGCGCGACCGTCGCGTCGTCCGGATCGTCAGGGCCGGGCGGACCATCGACGACTTGCGCGGAATTCGCGACGACGGTTCCAAGCACGTCCGCGCTGATCTTCCCACGGTCATACGTATCCTGGAGGAAGTTGAGGCTCGCGGTCGCCTCGGTCAGCGCCAGCGTGAAATTCTTTTGCGCCAGCACTTCGCGATCCGCGGCGAGGTTGCTCTCGCGCAGCGCGAAGTTGCCGGCGATCACGGCGACGACGAACAGCACCGACACCACGGCAGCGACAATGCGGACGCGCTTGAGGTCGCGTCGCAGCGCCGCTTCCTTCGCCCGCTGTTCCGCCGCGATCCGCTCCTCTTCGGCCTCGATCGAGGTTTCGGCGTAAACGACGCTTTCGGGATCGACATCATGGCGCCGCTTTGCCAGCACCTCCTGCGCTTCGGCCAGACGCCGGCCGGCCGGCAACAGAAAGTCGGGATGCCGGCTGTGGGTTTCCCAGGCGGCGGCGTCGAGTTGGAGGCGGCGACGAATGACCAGGAAGTCGCGGTCTTCCTCGATCAACGCCCCAAGCAGTTTCCAGTGGGTCAGCAATGCCTCGTGGGCCAGGCGTAAGGTCACGCCCGTCTCGTTGCGGTCGGCCACTAGAAGCCGCGCCCTCACGAGAATGTCGGCGACATCGCCCTGCGCGGTATCGGCAAGCGCGGCCCGCCGCACGGTCCGAGCCGTCGCCGTGCCCTTGATCTCGTCGATTTCGACCAGCGCCAGCAGCAGGGGCCGGAGCGCCGGTTTCAGTTCGTCCGGCAGGGTTTCGGCGGTTTCCCGGGCGTGTTGGGCGATCGCACCCTCGAGCTGGCCGAGGTCTCGGTAGCCGGCATAGGTCAGCGTGTTCCCGCCGGCGGTCACGACGTCGCGGCGGTAAAGCTCATCCAGCACGAACGAGAGCAGCGGCAGCGCCGCCGCGTCGCGTGCGGCCGCCTCGCGAATGACCGAGGCGAGGCTTGTGTCGTCGGCGGGATCGACCTCGAACGACAGGCCTGCGATTTCGGCCGGACGTCCGATGATTTGCTCGATCTCGGTTCCCGTGACCGGCGCGAGATGATATTGACCCAATCCCTTCGCCATCTCGGTCATTTCCGGCAGCTCGACCACGCGGTGGAAGAAATCACTGCGCATGGTCGCAATCACCCACACCAACCCACTCTGCGCGAGGCTGGAGAGAATCTTATCGAGGGCCCTGCGCGTCTGTTCCGAGTGGGCGGCCGAGGTGAATAGCACCTCCATCTGATCGAGGACGAGCACCAGTCGTCCTTGGCGCAAGCTGCTTGACGGGTTGGGATCGTCGGCCGCCGCGCGTTCCAAGGCGAGGCGCAACGGTACCGTCGCCAGCGTGCCGCCCGCGCGCAACTGGGCGGCAATGTCGTCCGCGCTATAGCCGATCGTCGCCAATTCGGGCAGTGCTTGCTTCCGGAACAGGGCTGCAGTCAGCCCCGCGGCCGGGTCCGGCGCGAGTTCGGCCGGCGTGACGATCACATGGCGCCAGGTCGAGATGCCGGCCACCACGCCCGGCGCCATCAAGTCCGGTAGCAGCCCGGCGCGAACCAGCGAAGACTTGCCTGAGCCGCTAGCGCCGAGAACGAGCATGAAGCCCGTGCCTTCGCCGACGCGGCGCACCAGGGCCTCCGTGATTTCGCGTTCGGCCCGGTCGCGGCCGAAAAACACCGCGGCGTGCTCGACGTCGAAGGCCTTTAAGCCGAGATAGGGCGATCCCGCCCACCAATCGATCCGGTCGCCAGGTGTGTGCGTGGTTCGTGCGCCTTGGGGAGGTAAACGCCGGCGCAGCAATTCGCGCAGATCGTGCTCGAGCCGCGTTTCGAACTCATCGAGCGTTTGGAAACGGCTGAAACCGGCCTTAAGTGTCCCGGGCGCCTCGAAATGACGCTCCCAGAACGCCTGCAGCGCCTCCCACTGCTCGCGCAATTGATTGAGTTGTTCCGAGCGGCTGAATTTGGCAATGCCCTCGGCAAATTTCCGGTAGACGAGCGGCTGCGGGCTGCCGCGCTTACGCTCGGATTCAATTGCCTGCTCATATTCCCACTCGGTGCCCGTGACAGGCATGCGGCCGTCGATGCCGCGATATTCGCGCGTCGCCGTTTTTTCCGGCAGCGGCGTGCCGAGCCGAGACCATAGGATCAGCACCAAGATATCGGCGTCGCCCGGCGGATCGATGATGTCCTGGAAATGACCGGAGCTCAGCATCGGCTCATATTCCCAGAGCACCGGCGCGATATCGAAAAACCGGGCGAACTCGCGCTTGAGCCGGCTGATCACCAGAGCCGCCCGCAGCCGCTCGTCCGCGACGTCCCCCGGCGAGGAACTGAAGATCTTCAGCGGTCGCGCATGCAGCTAAACCCCGTCCACGATCATGGGCGACTGGGGCTAATTCGGCAACCGGCCGCCATCATCGCCGGACGTGAATCACGGCCCGGTCGTCTTCGTAGGCGCGGCGCCAACCCGGCAAGCGATCGAGGATCGCGGTCTGTTCGTCGCGGGGATAGAAGATCGTCCACGCGATGCGGTACCGGTCGAGCAGGGCCGGCAATTGATTGGGCGCGAAATCGCGGAGGACGAAGTCCTGCCCGTAAAGCTCGACGCGGGCGTCGATAAACGGCGCCAAGCCGCGGAAGATCAAATAGCCGCCGAAATTGAAGGCGTTCATCACCGGTCCGTCGAGATGCCGCTGCAATGCCCAGTCCACCGCCGCCGTGGGGTGAACCGGTCGCTGTCGTGGCCTGGATTGCGCGCGACTAGTACCAACGACACCGCCACCGCCACGGCCATGAGCGCCGCCGCCGCGCCGACTCCGGGCCGAACCGTCCTTTCCCACCATGGCGGCACGGAACCGATCGAGGTCGTTTGCACGTTGGCAAGCGCCTCCCGCATCAGCAGCGGGGCCCCCAGCCCAGCAGCTCGCTGAAGCGGAAATGTGCGAATGCCATGTAGGTCAGCATCAGCAGCATCGCAATGCGGGTGACCGCGACGCGTAGGCCGAGGAACAGCGCGACGAACAGCACAAGCAACAGCCAGATGATCAAAGGCGGGTTGTTGGCCAGGCTCGACGGCTCCCATTCGACAATGCCCGCGAGCGCCAAGGTCATGCTGGTCAACCGGATCGGAAACAGCAGCCCGGCGAAGCCGTGGGGTGTGATCAGCGCGGCGGCCACCGATGCGACAAGAAAAATGCCCCAGCGCCGAGCGGCGGCGACGGTCCGTTTCGTGTCCGGTGCGACGTAGATCGCCTCGCCCGCGAACAACAACGTGAACACCGGAGCGATCAAGAACCCGCCATGCAGATTAGCCCATAGGATCATCACCAGGGCGAGGTAGAGCGGCGGTGCCCGATCGGACGCCCGCGCCCGGACATGCGCCGCGATCCACAGCGCGAACAACGGCAGCGTTAGGATATGCGGCCGGGCCTGAAGATGGCTTTGGCACAGGCCCCATGCCAGCACCGCGCACGCGAGGGCCGGGATCGGCCCGGCGGCGCGCCCGATCTCGTAGGCTACGATCCCGACCGCGAGCGCCAAGACCAGCGCCGCAGCCGCGACCACGCCGTTCCAACCGAGTTGATCGTACAGGCCGGCAAAGATCAGCGAAGACAACCACTCATGCGCCAACCACGGCGCGTCCGGCATGCTGCCCGAGAAAATTCCTGTGACCGGGACCTGGCGATGCTCGGCGATCCAGCGGCCGACCGTGATATGGAGGTAAAGGTCCTGGGTCAGCAACACTCGGGCGCGCATTGCCACGGTCGCGCAAAACACCACGACCGCAATCGCGGACGCCAGTAGCCCGGGTCCACGCAAGTACAGGTTTTCAGGAGCCCCGCATCAAGGACGACCGAAGCAAAGGGCCGCCGTCCTTGGTTCGAGGTTGACCCGACCCCTTTAGCTGCTGCTGTTGCTGCAGGCGGCGAACGACGCCGGCGCGATGAACGACGTCACGACGAAAGCGCCGCCGAGTCCGAGAATGATGGCAAGCGCGAGAATGTAGGCTTTCATGATCCCTCCGTTTGAACGGGCACCCATTTACCACCCCGCCCATCCATCCACATAGCTCGCCGCGATCCGCCATCGAGTCAAGTTCGGCGACGGATGCGAATCGGCGGCAAAGAGTGTCGCATCGTGTCCGGCACTCCCGCTCCTATTTATGGAACCACTTCGACTTGCTGCGTCGTCGGGATTTCTTTTGCCACCTTGTTGATGTTGATCAGTTGCGTCAGTAGCGCGAGGACCTGGAGCGTGCGGTCGTCGCTTGTCACAGGATGCACGAAATAGGTGGCATCCAAATAGTCGACGCTGTAACGGGCATGATCGGATTCAGGGCTCAGGTCGATCAGCGAGTAATGCATGTGCTGCTTCACGATTTGCGCTGCTTCCGGATTCCGGAGCAAAGCGCCGAGATATTGAATGATGCCTTCAACCGAACGGATCCCGATCGCGCCGAAATCCGCGGGATTGGTTTGCCCGCCGGCGGTCATCGGGGCGACGGCGGCATTGCAAACGCTTTTCCAGGAATCGCGGATCATGGCTTCGAAGGATGGCGCCGACGAGACCGCCGCGCCGTGCGCCTTGGCAGAATTGCTCGGTCGGCTGGCGGAAGGCCGCGGTCCCGGCAGCTGGGGCGCCAGCATCGGAAATTGGATCTTGTTCGATCTGATGTCGTCATCCAAACCGACCATGGGGAGCGGTACGTTGCCTCTGCAGAACACGATTTCCGGTTCGGCATTCACTGAATAGAGCTGGGCCTTCTTGTCCGGCAGACTGGCGAGACGAAACTTGGCGGGATCGAGCGCGGACAAATCCTTCAACACATCGGATTTGGACGAAAAGGAGATCGGCGGGCCGATCGGCGTCAGCCGGGTGTAGCGATTAGCCTTCACGACGTTGAGATCGGTCTGATTGTCGAAGATTTCGTCGATGTATTCCGCGAATTGCTCCAACAGCTTCGGTTGCGTCGGATCGTTGAAGTACGTGCCCGGGCGGCGCGGCCCGCCGCTGGCCGCATCAGGCTCCGGCGGGCCGCTCGCGACATCGGCCGTCTTGATCTGCGAGAACAGCAAGAACATCAGCATCTTCTGCGGAATCTCGCGATCCATGTAGTATTTGACCAAGACCGGATCGATCGGGGTCAAGATGCCGCGCGTAAAGTCCTGCGTATCAAGCGGTGCGACGTCAAACGATGGACTGGTCGAGGCGTTGATCCCCGACATTCCCGTGCCGATGCTGCCCCGCGTCGTCGATTTGTCGAGCGGGCCGGTCGGCCAACTCGTGGCCAGCGATCCGCCCAGCGTCATCTGAAGCCGGATGTCGGAAAGGGCACTGAAGTTGAGGGGCGCATAATCGCGGGCGCGCAGGACGTTCGTCACCAAACTGACGCCCGCCATTTCTTCGTAAGTCTGCGTGTAGTCGACCGTGGATTTCTTGACCAGAGATGCGAGTGAGCAGCCGCCGACAAGCAGCGCGGCCGCGAGCGCTATTGCGATCCTCATGCCCCCCACCCTCGACCGAAGGTTATGCACCCAATCTAGCAGCCGGATTCGGTGCGGTGAAGCGGCTTGAAAAGGTCGGTTCGGCCCCTCGACTCGCCTGCTGCCCTATGATTAGCTTTCGCGGACTGCGGTGGGGATGTTGGCACGCATGCCGGCCTACAAAAGTCGGAACGTTTCGGCGCCCGCGATGGGCAAGAAAATGGTCGACACGCGGTCGCGCAGATCGGTTTTCGGTGTCTCCAGAGCCGCGCCCGAGGCGGTGGAATTAAAATGGCTGCTGGATACCGGCATTCATTTGATCGGTGCCGACGAGGGCTCGTTGCTGGCCTATGACGAGGCGAAGCGCGTTCTGCGCTTCGTGATGACCGCGGGAAATCGTCGCTCGGAGCAGAAGCTGATCGGTCAGACCGTCCCGCTCAGCCGCGGATTGACTGGACTCGCGGCGCAATTGCAGGAAGTTCAGATCGGCACACCGACCTACCACAAGATCGAGCAAGTCGGACGGCATGGCAGCACACCGCTCGAGCCTCGGAACGTAATCGCGGCGCCCATGGTTGCGCGCGGCGTCTTGCTTGGCGTCATGACCGCCGTTCGTTTCTCGCCGCACCCTGTGTTCACGATGGAAGAAGGAAAACTCCTCGGCCGTTTTGCGGCGGTGGCGGGGCTCGTCATCGAACAGCATCGGCGGCTCGAGGCCCTGGCCGCCGAGCGAAAGGGACATCCGGTCACGGTGGATGGTACCGGCGACCGCCATCAGCGAAAGATATTGGCGGCGATCGCGGAGGTCAGGCGCCACCGGCCCCAGGCGATGGCGGGGTTGGCGCGCACGATTGGCGACGTGGCAGCGCTGATTGTCGCGGATACACGTGACGCCGATGCAATCCAGTGACCTCCGCCGCGCGCTTGACGCGCCGCTGGGTCGGCTCGCGCGACGCAAACTTGCGCCCGTGGACGTCGCGGTGCTCGATAGCGGCATCGATGCCTCCCACCCCGATTTGGCAGGGCATGTCCTTGAGGCCTTTCGCGTCCAATCGGACGCGAAAGGGGCCCGCCTCGTTTCGGCGCGAACGGGCATCAATCAGGATGCATTCGGGCATGGCACCGCGGTCGCGAGCATCATCCGGCGCGTCGCGCCGAACGCGCGGCTGATCGATGTTCGCGTCGTAAGCGCGGATGATGTTTTCACCGGCGAGGCTCTGATTGCGGGCCTGACCGCCACGGTCGAACGAAAATGGAAGGTCGCCAATATCAGCCTGGCCGCGTCGCCTGGGGTTGCGCGCCATTTGATGCCGCTGTGCGAACGGGCTCACTTCCAGGGGCAAGTGCTCGTGGCGTCGCAGCGCAATTTGGCAATCGAGGACGACGGATATCCGGCGGCGTTCTCCTCGGTCCTGGGCGTGACCTCGCGGGATATACGCGCGGCATACGAATATTTCTTCGACGACGGCGCCATGATCGAATGGCAGGCGGCCGGCGAAAAAATCGCCGTCGCCGCGAGCGGCGGCGGCTACACGTTGAAGGCGGGGACCAGTTTCGCCACACCGGTGATCGCCGGCATGTGCGCCTTGGTGTTAGGCGCTTTTCCCGACCTGACGCCGTTCGAGATAAAGACCGTGCTCAAAGCCCATGCCCGGGCCGCAACCGTTTCACTGCCGAACGCGAGCCGCCGACCACACCCGCAGCGCGGCCCACCCCATCAATCCAAGCTTAGGAGACAGCACGCATGACGACCGCACCCGCCAAGACGAGACTCATTCCCGCGTCACGGGCCAAGAATCTGAAGAAGGCCAATCAGGGCAAAGCCCTGAAACACCCGCCGCGGGGTGCCGCGGTAGAGGCTGAGGAAGGCTCGATCAAATTGGTGTCGTGTCCGTCGGGCCATATGAATTTCATCGAATACGACCCGAACAAGAACCAATGGTACCAATGCACCGTGTGCGGCTGTTCCTTTGAGATGTAGCCGAGACCCGCGCCGCGCGGTTCGGGGGACGCGATGACCTCGCTGTCGGAAACGGCACGCACCGTACGGACGACACGGCCGTCGGTGTCGTCTCAACCGAAGCAGCGCGCCTGGTTCTGGCGGGTGCTCCGCGCCGGGTGGCGCGCAGTGCGTGACCGGCCCGGGCTGTTTTTCGGCGGCAGCGCCGTTCTTCTTATTGTCGATCTGATCGCACTCTATAACGTGCAATTATTGGCCGCTCTGACGACATCGTTGTCGGGACAGAGCGGATCGCCCCAGATGATTTTCGATATCTGGGTGCCGAACGGACCCGACGTCCAAAGCTTGATGTTCCTGGGCCTGGTCGTTTTGATCGTATTGCTGCGCATTCTTCAACGGCGGATGTCAGCCCAGTCCGAAAACGAAACGCTCGCCGCACTTCGGCTGACGTTGCATAACCGCATCCTGAGTTTGGGCCCCGACTATTACAAGCGGACGACGCCCGAAAGTCTTGAAGGCTTGGTGATGGGCGGCGCGCAAGGCGCGAATTTGCTGTTCCGCCAATTGATCGCCGCGCCGATCACGCAGCTTCTCCCGCTCGGCACCGCCATTTGGCTCATCTACAACAACATCAACGTGGTGAGGCAACAGGGCGCTTTTGTCCTCCTGATCTTGCTGTTGGTCCTGATCGCCTTGCCGGTCGTCGGCTGGTTTTTCTCCACGCGGGTCGATCGCGCGATCGGACGCGCTGTGGCCCTGGCCGGGAAACTGACGACGGAAACCGCCAATTCTCTGTCGAAACCCGAGGAAGTTCAGCAGATGGACGCGCTGCCGCAGCGCGCGCGAGCCTATAAAGTCAGACTGGATGAGCAGGCGAAAGCGCAAACCGTCGCGACGGCCGGGCAAGGCCTAGCGGAGCAGATCAAGAATGCCGTGCAGCCGCTGCTGCAGGCGCTGTTTCTGGTCTACGGCGCCTATGCCGCCTTTCATAATCACGATCCCGCCACGGCGGGCGCCATCGTCGGCCTTTTCCTGTTCATCCCGCAGGCGATCAATCCGCTACGGTCCGTCATCGACCTCGTGACGGCGATCAATACCGCCCACTCGACGATCGGCGGCGTTCTCGACATTTTGGAAACCGCGCCGCCGCGTGCGCCGGAGGGCGGCGGTGTTGCCCTGGCGGCGGTGGATTGTTCGGTCACACTGACCGATGTTTTCCTGCATTATGCCGGCGCCGCCGCGCCGGTGCTCGACGACGTGTCGCTGCAAATCGCGCCGGGAAAAGTCGCCTCGATCGTCGGCCGGTCGGGCGCCGGAAAATCGACCGTGCTCAATCTCGTCGCCGGCTTGGCGACGCCGGATCGGGGCACGATCGAGATTGGCGGGAAAAAGTTCGCCGACATTGAGACTCACAGCCTGCGTCGGCACGTAGTGAAGGTGTCGCAGGACCCGCTGCTGATCACCGCATCGGTGCGCG
>JASHUX010000223.1 GCA_030039775.1 Alphaproteobacteria bacterium
CGTGTCGCGCTTTCCGCTCGATGAACAACAGCACGAGGCGACGGCGAAGCGCCGCATCGGCCTCGGCGTGACCGGCCTGGCCGACGCACTGATCGAATGCGGCGTGCGCTACGGCTCGGCCGAGGCGGTGAGCCTGACCGAGACCTGGATGCGCGCCATCCGCCGCGCCGCCTATCTCGCCTCGGCGGAACTGGCGCCGGAAAAAGGTGCGTTCCCGCTGTTCGACCGCGCCGCCTATCTCGCCGGCGAAAGCGTGAGCGAGCTGGAGCAGGACGTGCGCGACGCTATCGCCGCGCACGGCATCCGCAACGCGCTCCTCACCTCGGTGGCGCCGACCGGCACGATCTCGATCTTCGCCGACAATGTCTCGTCGGGGCTCGAGCCGGTGTTCAGCTTCAACTACACCCGCAACGTGCTGATGCCGGACGGCAGCCGCAAGGAAGAGGACGTGGCCGACCACGCCTATCGTCTGTTCCGCCGTCAGCGCGGCGAAGGCGCGCCGCTGCCCGATTACTTTGTCGATGCGCAATCGCTCGCGCCCGCCGACCATCTGGTGATGCAGGCGGCGGTCCAAAAATATGTCGATAGCTCGATCTCGAAGACCATCAACATCCCGGTCGATTTCCCGTTCGAGCGCTTCAAAGACGTGTATCTCCGCGCTTACGAACTAGGCTGTAAAGGCTGCACCACCTATCGCCCTAACGAAGTGACCGGCTCGGTTCTGTCGGTTAAATCGGAGAAGAAGGAACAAAAACAGGCAGAGCTACCGCTGGTGGCCCCGCCGCCCTCGATCAAGCCCGCCGACATTTACGAGGCGGGCGGCGTGGTGCACATGACGCGGCCGCTCGACCGGCCCGAGGCCCTGCCCGGCCAGACCTACAAGATCAACTGGCCCGAAAGTGCGCACGCGCTTTACATCACCGTCAACGATATCGTGCAGAACAACCGGCGGCGGCCGTTCGAGATCTTCATCAACTCGAAGAACATGGAGCATTACGCCTGGACCGTGGCGCTGACGCGCATGATCTCGGCGGTGTTCCGCCGCGGCGGCGACGTCTCGTTCGTGGTCGAGGAATTAAAGGCCGTGTTCGATCCGCGCGGCGGCGCGTGGATGGAGGGTAAGTACGTGCCGTCGCTCTTGGCGGCGATCGGCGGCATCATCGAGCGCCATATGATCGATATCGGCTTCATGCCGGCGAAAGGCCGCATCGGCGGGCCGGAATTGGAACCGGCGCGCGCGGTGGTCAACCTCGCCGCGCCGACGCCAGCGGGCGGCGCCGGCACCGACCATCAGCACGCGCACCCGCGCATGCCAATCTGCCCCAAATGCGGCGAGGCGGCGATCATCCGCAGCGAAGGCTGCGACCAATGCACCAACTGCGACTATTCCAAGTGCGGGTAAAGTAATTCGGGTATTTCCCGCTCGGCAGGATATTGCCCATGCTTGTTATCGCGCGCGGGAACGGGCAAAACCACGCCGATGAGCGTGGCGGCAGGGAAAGTTTCGGATAGCGAAAAGCAGGTAAGCACGAGCGCGTTGCTGGACGTGCGCGATTTGTCCGTGTCGTTCCGCGACGATGCCGGCTGGGTGCAGATGCTGAACAACGTCGCCTTCACGGTGAAGCGCGGCGAAACGCTGGGCATTGTCGGCGAAAGCGGCTGCGGCAAGTCGCTGACGGCGCTATCGGTGATGGGCCTGCTGCCGAAGCGCGGCTGCCGGCGCACCGGCGCCATCGTGTTCGACGGGCGCGATCTCGCGGCGCTGGGCGAAAGCGGCATGCGGCAAATACGCGGACGCCAGATCGGCATGGTGTTTCAGGAGCCGATGAGCGCGCTCGATCCCGTGTTTACCGTCGGCGACCAGATCGCCGAGACGGTGCGCACGCACTTTCCCGTGTCGCAGCGCGAAGCGAAGGAGCGCGCGGTCGAAGCGCTGGCCTCGGTGCGCATCGCGGGGCCGGCCAATTGCGCGACCCAATATCCGATGAGCCTGTCGGGCGGCATGCGCCAGCGGGTGATGATCGCGATGGCGCTCGTGTGCGAGCCGAAGCTCTTGATTGCCGACGAACCGACCACGGCGCTCGACGTCACCATCCAGGCGCAGATCATGGAGTTGCTGCTGGAACTGGGCCAGCGCACCGGCACCGCGCTGTTGTTCATCACCCACAATCTCGGCCTGATCGCCGAAAGCTGCGAGCGCATGATCGCGATGTATGCCGGCGAAGTGGTGGAAGACGGGCCGGTCGAATCCATCCTGCAGCGGCCGCTCCATCCCTACACCGCCGGCCTGCTCGAATCATTACCCGGCCGGCGCGCGCCGAAGTCGCGCCTATCGTCGATCCCCGGTCGCGTGCCGTCGGCCCGCGAAATGCCGGTGGGCTGCCGCTTCGGGCCGCGCTGCAATTACGCGGCCGCCGCCTGCCAGGAGCCGCAGCGGCTCCGCGCCGTCGATGACCGGCATGTGCGCTGCGTGCGCGCGTCGGATCTGGCGCTGGCGGGAGCGGGCGTGTGAGCATGGCTCAATCCGGCGCGCCGATCCTCTAGGTCGAGAATCTCGAGATCGCGTTTCCGGGACGGCGCCGTGGCCAGGTCATTCAGGCGGTCGATGACGTCTGCTTCACCGTGCGCCAGGGCGAGACCTTCGGCATCATCGGCGAAAGCGGCTCCGGCAAGACCACCGTCGGCCGCGCCATCGTTTGTCTCATCCGTCCGACCGCGGGCAGCATCCGCCATTACGGCGAGGATCCGTTCGCGTTGTCGGCGAAGGTGCTGCGCCGCCATCGCCGCTCGTATCAGATCATTTTCCAAGATCCGAACGCCGCGCTCGATCCGCGTATGACCATATTGCAGAGCGTGCGCGAGCCGCTCGATGTCGCGGGCATCGGCACGCGACGGGAGCGCCAACGAAAGGCGCTCGAGGCGCTCGACCACGTCGCGATGGGCGCCGAGATGGCCGCGCGCTATCCGCATGAAATTTCCGGCGGACAGAAGCAGCGCGCCAACATCGCACGCGCGCTCGTGCTGGAGCCGCAACTCATCGTCTGCGACGAGGTCGTAGCGGCACTCGACGTCTCGATCCAAGCCGAGATGCTGAACCTGTTCGCCGACCTACAGCGCGACTTCAATTTGACCTACGTGTTCATCAGCCACGATCTGCGCGTCGTCGCGCATATCAGCGACCGCGTCGCGGTGATGTATTTCGGCAAGATCGTCGAGCTAGGCCCCGCTACGGCGCTGATGAACGCGCCGCTCCATCCCTACACCAAGGCGCTGCTGTCGGCGGAACCGGAACCGGTGCCGGCGCATCTTCGCAATCGCGAGCGCATCGTGCTTCAAGGCGAAGTGCCGAGCCCGCTCGACCCACCGACGGGCTGCCGTTTCCACACGCGTTGTCCCTTGGCGCAGCCGCTTTGTTCGCAGAGCGAACCGGCCTGGCGCGAACTGGCACCGGGCCGCTTCGTCGCCTGTCATTTTGCCGAGACTCCGAATTAACGGAGTCCTATTCTCAACGGCCGATCGCGCCCCCGTCCGGGCAGGAAATGAAAAATCTGTTAGGGAGACACCGATGATCATCGGATCGCATCCGAGCCGCCGCACGATCTTGAAAGGCGCCGCCGCGGCCGGCGGCGTCGTATTTCTGCCGTCGCTCGCCCGCGCCGCGGACCAGCCGCGCCGAGGCGGCACGCTGCGGATGGCACAGCCTTACAATCCCGCCGCGATCGATCCGATGACGGGCCGCAACCTGCCCGATCTCAACGTGCTCTACGCCACCTATGACGGACTGATCGATTTCGATCCGAACACGCTGGAGCTCAAGCCCGGTCTTGCCAAGGCGTGGCGCTTCACCGATCCGAAGACGTTGGTGCTCGACTTGATCGACGGCGTCGAGTTCCACGACGGCACGCCCTTCAACGCAGACGCGGTAAAATTCAACCTCGAACGCTATCGCGACGACAAGCGGTCCAATATCAAGTCCGACTTGACCGTCGTCGCCAATGTCGAGATCAGCGGCAAGAACCAGGTGACGCTGCATCTGTCGCGGCCGAACGCCGGCCTGCCGGCGATCCTGACGACGCGTGTCGGGCTGATGCTGTCGCCGACCGCGATCAAGACCAAGGGGCCGAACGTCGACCGCATCGCGGTCGGCACCGGGCCGTTCAAGTTCGTCGAATGGAAGGACAATGCGAGCTTCACGCTGGTCCGGAACGACAAGTATTGGAAATCGGGCCAGCCCTATCTCGACGGCATCAACATCAGCATCATCAACGAGCTCAACACGGTGGTGCGCACCACGATGGCCGGCGAGACCGACATCGCCATCGACCTGCAAGTGCCGCAGAAACTGATCGCCGACCGCGACAAGAGTTTGGTCGTGCAGACCGGGCCGTCGCTCGTGTTCTACGGCATTTTTATGAACTATTCGCGCGGGCCGCTAACCGACGTGCGGCTGCGGCAAGCGCTGAACTACGCCATCGACCGGGACGAATTGAACAAGGTGCTGAACGCGGGGCTGGGCGAACCGACCTGTTGCATCTTGCCCAAACAGCATTGGGCGACCGACCCAAGCACGATCCATTACTACTCGCACGATCCCGACAAGGCGCGCGCCCTGCTGAAGGAGGCCGGATTTGCCAACGGCATCGAATTGCCGACGTACGGCTGGCCCGACCAGGTTGCCATGCAGCGCCAAGAACTGATCATTTCGCAGCTCGCGAAAAGCGGCATCCGCGTCAAGCTGACGCCGACCACGCCGCAACAGGCGATGCAGGCCTTCATGATCGAAAAGAAGGGCGACATGTCGATCAGCCCGTCGGGCGGCTACCCCGATCCAAGCCAATCCTACGAAGTGCAGTTCGCCAAGGATGCGCTCCGGAATGCCGGCAAGATCGAGTTGCCGGGCTTCCGGCCGCTGATGGACGCGACCGAGAGCGCGCAGACGCAGGAGGGGCGCAAAGCCGCGTTCGCGAAGCTTCAGCGCTTCGTCATTGAACAGGCGATGCAGGTAATCCAGTACATCGCGCCCGGCGTCACCGTGCTGTCGCCGAAGGTCAAGAATTTCCAGGCCGGCATCATCGGCGTGCCGAAATTCCAGGAAGTCTGGCTGGCGGCATAGCCCTATGAACAAGCTCTGGCGCTTGTTGGGGCGCCGTCTCCTGCAGTTTCTGCCGATCCTCGTTTTCGCGACATTTGTCGTGTTCGGCTTGCTGCAATTGGTGCCCGGCGATCCGGCGCTCTCGCTTGCCGGCGATTACGCGTCGACGCAGCGCATCGCCGAGATCCGCCATGAATACGGGTTCGACCAGCCGCTCGTGGTGCAATACGGCATCTGGCTGTGGCACGCGATGCACGGGAATCTGGGCCTGTCGCTGTTCTCGAGCGAGCCCGTGACGCAGCTGATCGAGGACCGGTTGCCGAACACCATCATGGTCGCGGTCTATGCCCTGGTGGTCGCCTCGGCGATCGGCATTCCGCTTGGCGTGCTCGCGGCCACGCGCAGCGGCTCGAAGATCGACAGCTTCGTCACCTCGACCGCGTCGATGGGCGTGGCACTGCCGAGCTTCTGGCTCGCGATGATTCTGGCGCTTCAGTTCTCGCTCTATCGACATTGGTTCCCGACGACCGGCGCCGCGGATTTTTTCACCGATCCAGCCGGCGCCATCAGTCACGCAACGCTGCCGGCGATCGCGCTCGCGGTGGGCGTGGTGGCGACATTGGCGCGGCAGGTTCGAAGCGACCTGCTGGAAGTGCTGAACCAGCAATATATGCGGACGCTGCGCGCCAAAGGCTTGTCGAACGGCGCGATCCTGTGGAAGCACGGACTGCGCAACGTCAGCGCGACGCTGCTGACGTTGACGGGCTTGCAAGTGAACCGTCTGTTCTCCGGTGCGGTCGTGATCGAGGCCGTATTCGCCATTCCGGGCGTCGGCAGCCTGGTCAGCTATTCCGCCATCAACAAGGATTTTCCGGTGGTTCAAGGCGTGGTGCTTGTCCTGGTGCTGATCGTCATCTCAGTCAATCTCTTCGTCGACATCATCACCGCCCTGCTCGATCCCCGGGTGACGGCGTCGACATGACCGCGATTGCGCAAAAGCCGGCGATGGTCGCAGTGCCGCGGCGCAGCCGCGCATCGCGGTTCCTGCGCTGGATGCGCTCCGATATCCGCGCCGTGCTGAGCATCGGGTTCCTCCTGCTGCTGGTTCTGGTGTCTTTCGCGGCGCCGGTGATCGCGCCCTATCCGCCAAACGACCAGAACGTCTCGCTATTACTGGCGCCGCCCGACGCGCAGCACTGGCTCGGCACCGACGATCTCAGCCGCGACGTGTTGAGCCGCTTGATCTACGGCGCGCCCAATTCGCTATACGCCTCGTTTCTCGCCGTGTTCGTGGCGGTGCTGTTGGGCGTGCCGGCCGGGCTCGTGATCGGCTTTGTCGGCGGCTGGTTCGACGAGGTCGCGAGCCGGTTTATTGACGCGCTCTTGTCCTTTCCGCCGATCGTGCTCGCGATTGCGGTGACCGGGGCGCTGGGCATCGGCCTCACCAATGCCATGCTGGCGGTGGGGTTCACCTTCGCGCCATTCTTGGCCCGGCTGGTGCGGGCCCAGACCCTTGTTGTGAAAAGTGCGCTCTATGTCGACGCCTCGCGCGGGTTCGGCGCGTCCACGCCGCACATCATCTGGCGCCACATTCTGCCCAACGCAATTCAGCCCGTGATCGTCCAGGTGACGCTGGCGCTGGCGGTGGCGCTTCTCGCCGAAGCGGCGTTGAGCTTCCTGTCGCTGGGCGTGCAGCCGCCATCCGCAAGTTGGGGCGGGATGCTGGCACGCGCCTACAATTATATCGAGATCGCGCCGGAACAGATGTACGCACCCGGCATGGCGATCCTGCTGACGGCCCTCGCCTTCAACGCGCTCGGCGAATCGATGCGCGTGGCGCTCGACCCAACGATGAAGCGCCGCTGATCGTGGATTCCATTCGCGGCCTGGATGCGACGCCGGACAGCATCGCCGTGCTCGAACGCGCCGCGCGGCGGCGCGCAACGCCGTGCGGCGACGGCACGATGGTTTGGCGCGAGTGGGGCGACGGCGTCCCGGTGATTCTGTTTCATGGCGGCACCGGTTCGTGGCTGCATTGGATACGCAATATCAGTCCGCTCAACGCGGCCGGCTATCGCGCCGTCGCGCCGGATCTGCCCGGTCTTGGCGACTCCGCCCTGCCGCCGCCGACGGACAATCTCGACGACGTCTCCGACATCGTCTGCGACGGGTTGATGCGGGTGCGCGCGCCAGACGAGCGATTCCACCTCGTCGGCTTTTCCTTCGGCGGCCAGATCGCCGGCCGCGTCGCGACGCGGCTCGGCCGACGGCTGCGGTCGCTGACCATCGTCGGCACCGGCGGCCTCGGCCTCCCGCGCGGCCGGATGAGCAATCTGCGCCGGGTCGAGTCCAATATGAACGGCCCCGAGATCGCCGCCCTGCAGCGCGATAATCTCGGCCGCTTCATGGTTCATGACCCGGCAAAGATCGACGATGCCGCCGTGTGGATGCAAATCCGTCATGTCGCGGTCGGGCGCTTCAAGTCGGTGCCGTTCGCCCCGGGCGACCGGCTCGCGCGCGCCTTGCCGCATGTCATGGCGCCGATCGGCGGCATTTGGGGCGAATTCGATATCACCGCCTATCCCTATATCGACCAGCGGGAAACCTTGCTTCGCTCCATTCAGACGGATGCCAAGTTCCACGTCGTGGCGGGCGTCGGCCATTGGGTGCAATATGAAGGCGCTGACGAGTTCAACCGCGTGTTGCTCGGCTGGCTGGCGAGGTCGTGATGGCGGAATCGCGTCTCAAATATTTCGGCTGGGGCCGTGTCGGCGAGACGTTGACGCCGGAGGAAGAAGCCTTCTCGGTCCGACGCTACTCGGAATTGTTCGGGGTTGCGGCCTTCGAGCAGCGGCAACCGCCGGCGCTGGAGCACGTCGAATTGCGAGCGCCACGCATCGCGCCGCCGCCATTACTGGCGCCCATCTGCACAAGCGAACGCTTTGACCGCGCGCAGCACACTTACGGCAAGTCGTTCCTCGACTATGTCCATGGCCTCGACGGCAATTACGCCAACGCGCCGGATGTCGTCGCCTATCCGCGCCACGCCGAGGACGTCGCGACGTTGCTTGAGTGGGCCGGCGGCGTCGACGCTGCGGTAATCCCGTTCGGCGGCGGCTCCAGCGTGGTCGGCGGCGTCGAACCGCGACTCGACGGCACATACAAGGCGGCCGTCACCATCGACCTGCGCAATCTCAACCGCGTGGTCGAGGTCGATAAGACCTCACGCGCGGCGCGGATCGAGGCCGGGACCTATGGCCCCGCACTCGAAGCCCAACTCAAGCCGAACGGTTTGACGCTGCGCCATTTTCCGCAGAGCTTTGAATATTCGACGCTTGGCGGGTGGATCGCGACGCGCGGCGGCGGACATTACGCCAGCCTCTATACCCATATCGACGATTTCGTCGAAAATCTCACATTGGTCACGCCACAGGGACGCGTCGAAACGCGGCGGCTGCCCGGCTCCGGCGCGGGACCGAGCCCCGATCGCCTATTCATCGGCTCCGAAGGCATTCTCGGGGTCATCACCGAAGCGTGGATGCGCTTGCAGGACCGGCCACGCTTCCGCGCCGGCGGCGCGGTGCGCTTCAATGACCTGTTCGCCGCGGCGCGGGCGCTACGGGCAATCAGCCAGGCAGGGCTCTATCCCGCGAACTGTCGGATCCTCGATCCGAACGAGGCGCGCAACAACGGCGCCGGCGACGGCAGCTTTGCCGTGATGGTGCTGGCGTTCGAATCCGCCGATCACGAGGTCGGGCCGTGGCAGAAACGCGCCCTCGAATTGTGTGCCGATTTCGGCGGCACATCGGAGGCGGCGGAAGGCGCCAACGCGACTCAGGAAGGCGCCGCCGGCATGTGGCGCAACGCCTTCATTCGCATGCCGTTCGCGCGCGAAAAGATGGTGGCGCGCGGCATCATCGGCGACACGTTCGAGACTGCGATCACCTGGGAGCGGTTCGAGCATTTCCACGATACCGTGAAGGCGGCGACCGAGCGCGCGATCCGCGACGTGACCGGTCGTCCGGGCCAGGTGACCTGCCGCTTCACCCATATCTATCCCGACGGGCCCGCGCCCTATTTCACGTTCAGCGCGCTCGGCCGCCACGGCGCGCTCGATGA
>JASHUX010000224.1 GCA_030039775.1 Alphaproteobacteria bacterium
ACCGGGCCCATATCTGGACCGACACCGATCCCGATCGCACCGGTATGCTGCCGTTCGTCTTTGAGGACGGCATGGGCTTCGAGCGCTACGTCGACTACATCCTCGATGTGCCGATGTATTTCGTCTATCGCGACGGCAAATACATCGACGTCGCCGGTCAGTCGTTCCGTGATTTCCTCGCCGGCAAGCTGCCGGGATTGCCGGGTGAATTCCCCACGCTCAGCGATTGGGGCGATCACCTCACCACCGCTTTTCCCGAAGTGCGGCTGAAGCGGTTTCTCGAGATGCGTGGCGCCGACAGCGGCCCGTGGGGCCGCTTATGCGCGCTGCCGGCGTTGTGGGTCGGGCTGCTCTATGACGACACCGCGACCAATGCCGCGCTCGACCTGGTCAAAGATTGGACCGGCGGCGAACGTGCCGCGTTGCGCGACGGCGTCGCGAAGCTCGGCCTCAAGGCCAAGTTTCGGCGCGGCACGGTGCACGACGTCGCGAAAGCGATGGTCGAGATCGCGGCTGCCGGCTTGGCGCGGCGCAATCGCCGCGACGGCAAGGGCCACGACGAGAGCCTGTTCCTCGACCCGCTGCGCGAGATCGTCGCCTCCGGACAAACGCCCGCCGACAAACTGCTCGACGCCTATGCCACCCGTTGGCACGGTTCCGTCGACGCGATCTTCACGGAGGAAGCGTATTGAGAAGCCTGTTGAGCGCGCTTCCGCCGGACGCGGTATAGTGCGGGCGCGGCCATTGAATGGCCGCAAAGGGGGACCTGTGAAACGATCGATCTGGCGCTGCGCCATTGGCGCCGCCGGTTTCGTGCTCGGGGATGGCTGAGCGGACCAGTTCAGGCGGCGCCGCTGTCGCCCGATCTTCAGACGCAGCTTTTGGCGCTCTACCATCGCTGGGCCAGCTTGTTGGGCGCCGGCAAGCTGTCAGACGCTGCCGCGATCAGCGCGCCGGAGCTGCGCGGTCAAATCGCGGACACGATGAAGAACAAGGACGCCGCCGATCAGCTCGCGGCCATGGCGAAAGCGATGACGCCCGACACGGTCGAACCCAAATACGCGATATTGTCCAAAGACGGCAAACAGGCGCTCATTATTGCTTTGTCGACGTCCAAAGTTCCTCTGGATGCCAAACTGCCGCCGGATGGCCCGAAGCCGGGCTCGATCGTGCAAGGCGAACTGACCCTCAAGTTCGAGCGTGAAGGCACGGAATGGAAATTCGTCGAGCAGGATTTCGGCCCGGGTCCGGCCGACATCAAGGCTTGCCACGACGACGCGACTGAAACGCTCGGTTCCTACGATAAAGGCCAATCGCAAAACGCCGGCGGGCCGATCGTGCGCGTCGAATTCAAGCCCGACCATACGCTCGTGGTATTTCGCGTCGTCGACGAAGAGAATTGCGCGATCCTGCCGACGAGGGAGCAACTCACCAAGAACGGATTCGACGTGTCGTTGTTGACGCCCTATACGCTCATCGAGATCGACGGATATCCGAGCAAAACCGATAAACAGCGCATTTGGGCGGACAAATTCCATATCGTCCAAGACGATTGAACGTCGCACTCCGGGTTGCTCAATCCCCCAAGAGCGGCAGGGTTGACTTTGGACCGAACTGGTCCCATTTCTGGCGCAATTCGGCACGAGGAAACAATGTTCATTCAGACCGAGACCACGCCCAATCCCGCGACGCTGAAATTCATTCCCGGCCGCGCGGTCATGACCGAGGGTACGGCGCAATTCGCCAGCGCCGATGCGGCGGAGGGCAAATCGCCGCTGGCGCAACGCCTGTTCGGCGTCGACGGCGTCACCGGCGTATTCCTCGGCGGCGATTTCATTTCGGTCACCAAAGAAGGCGCGCAGGATTGGTTCCAGCTCAAGCCGAGCATCCTCGCCGCGATCATGGAGCATTACACCTCGGGTCGGCCGGTCATGCTGACGCAAGCGGCGCCGTCGTCAGGCGAAGCCGCCGAAGGCGACAGCGAAACCGTCGCCGCGATCAAGGAATTGATCGAGACGCGCGTCCGGCCTGCCGTCGCGCAAGACGGCGGCGACATCATCTTCGAGCATTTCGAAGACGGCGTGGTGTATCTGCAAATGCACGGCGCCTGTTCCGGCTGCCCCTCCTCGACCGCGACTTTGAAGGCCGGGATCGAGAATATGCTGCGGCATTACATTCCGGAAGTAGTCGAGGTCCGCGCGCTCTAACCGACGGCAAGCGGCATCATCGGACCGTCGAGCGCGTCGTCGCCGAGCACGGGGTACTTCCGCGGCTCGAACAGCTGATAGTGCCACCACTCGTTTCCGTAAAAGTCCCAACCCGCCGCGCTCATCAACCCAAGTAAAAGAAAACGATGGCGCTGCGCCGTCGCCGGAATTGTCCGGTTGGCGTGATGCGACAGCGGGGTGAAGGCGTCGAACGCCGTTCCCATGTCGAGCTCGTCGCCGTTGCGGTCGATCAGCGTCAGATCGACCGCGACGCCGCGCGAATGCGGCGAGCCTTTGCGCGGGTCCGCCAGAAATTCCGGATCGGGCCGGAAATTCCACAGCACCCACTGCGCTTCGCTCGGTCGGAACGCGTCGAAAATCTTGAGCCGCAAACCGAGGGGATTCGCTAGATCGGCCGCGGCGCGCAACCGCGCCGCCGCGTCGGCGTGAAGATAGCAGGCCGGCCTCGCGTAGACCGGCTTGCCGGTGAAATTGCGCGGCGTGGCATAAGCGATGTCGAGGACTACGCCATGGCTTTCCGACGTAATCTCAAGCAAAGTCATGACAAGAAAATGAACCGAGTCGCGCAATGATTCAGCATTTATTTGAGGAATGATGTTGGTGCTTTCCTTCGATAGCGCGGGTGCAGGAGCATCAACGGCGGTGCTGCGCGACGGCGCGGTCGTCGCGGCGCGTGATGCGGCGATGGAGCGCGGCCAGGCCGAAATTCTGATGCCGATGATTGCCGACACGCTCGCCGACGGCCGCGTCGAGGCAGCCGAACTCGATCTCATCGGCGTTGCGGCGGGCCCGGGTTCCTTTACCGGCTTGCGTATCGCGCTCGCCGCCGCGCGCGGTCTTGCGTTGGCCGCGAACATTCCCGCGATCGGCGTATCGCGCTTCGCCGCCGTCGCCGCGCGTTTTCCGTCCGGGGTCAGCGACGGCCGCGCGTTGTTGGTC
>JASHUX010000225.1 GCA_030039775.1 Alphaproteobacteria bacterium
GTCCGTCACATCACGCTCGAATTGAAAGTCGGCGAGGTCAGCAAGCCGTTTCCGGTACAGGGCGGGGTCGGCCTGGTGATGTTGTGCGGACGCAAGGACGCGGCACCGCCGAAGGCGGAGACCTTCGACGAAACCAAGTATTCGATCGATCGTCAGCGCCTCGACGTGCTCGCGCGCCGCTATTTGCGCGACCTCCGGCGCGATGCCTACGTGGATATTCGCGGATGACCGGCGCGCTCGCGCTCACCATGGGTGAGCCCGCGGGCGTCGGGGGCGAGATCGCGCTGAAGGCCTGGCAGGCGAAGCACGACCGGAACGTGCCGCCGTTTTTCGTTATCGACGATCTCGACTGGCTGGGCCGCCTTGCGGCGCGGCTCGAGTGGAACGTGCCGGTCGCCGCCGCAACGCCGGAGACGGCCGAGCGCCTCTTTCCGCTGGCGTTGCCGGTCGTGCCGCTGCGCATGACCCGTCCCATCGTCTTCGGCAAGCCCGATCCCGCCAACGCACCGGTCGTGATCGACTCGATCGAGCAGGGCGCGGCGCTGACTCAGGCGGGCCGTGCCGCTGCGCTCGTGACCAATCCGATCCAAAAGGAGACGCTGTACGCGGCGGGTTTCCCTTATCCCGGCCATACCGAGTATCTCGCGGCACTCGGCGGGGCCGAGGTCGCCATGATGCTGGTGTGCCCCGGATTGCGCGTGGTGCCGGTGACCATCCATGAGCCGCTGCGCGACGCCGTTGCGGCGCTGACCACGGAACGCATCGTCGCGGCCGGCCGGATCGCCGCCGCGGCGCTCGCGCGTGACTTCGGCATCGGCAAGCCGCGCCTGGCGGTAGCGGGGCTCAATCCGCATGCGGGCGAGAGCGGCACCCTGGGTCATGAGGAGACCGACATTATCGCGCCCGCCGTCGCGGCGCTGCGGGCCCAGGGCATCGCGGCGAGCGGCCCCCTCCCCGCCGATACAATGTTTCACGCCGCGGCGCGCAAACACTACGACGCTGCGCTGTGCATGTATCACGACCAGGCGCTGATCCCGCTGAAGACCATCGATTTCGATAGCGGGGTCAACGTCACGCTCGGCCTACCCTTTGTCCGCACCTCGCCCGATCACGGCACCGCGCTCGATATTGCGGGCACCGGCAAGGCCAATCCCGCCAGCCTCATCGCCGCCTTGAAGCTCGCCGGCGACATGGCTGAAGCCAGGCGCCGCGCGGCCGCTTGACGCCGCAACTGCCGCCCCTCGGCGACGTGGTCCGCCGCCACAAGTTGTCGGCGGTGAAATCGCTCGGCCAGCATTTCCTGCTCGACGGCAATCTCACGGCGCGGATCGCACGCGCCGCGGGACCGCTCGCGGGGCGTCACGTTATCGAGATCGGCCCCGGCCCCGGCGGATTGACCCGGGCGCTGCTTCTCGCCGACGCACAACATGTCACCGCCATCGAACGCGACGGGCGGGCGGTCATGGCCCTGAACGAGCTGATTGACGTGTTCCCCGGCCGCTTGACGATTGTCGAAGCCGACGCGCTCCGCGCCGATCCGACCGCGATCGTGCCGGCGCCGCGCAAGGTCGTCGCCAATCTGCCCTACAATGTCGCCACGCCGCTGTTGCTCGGTTGGCTCGGCAACATCGGTGCTTACGAATCGCTGACGCTGATGTTCCAGAAGGAAGTGGCGCTTCGCCTCGTCGCATCGCCGGGCAGCAAGGATTACGGCCGGCTTTCGGTGATGACGCAATGGTGCGCCGAGGCGCGCCTGTTGTTCGATATCTCGCCCAAGGCGTTCGTGCCGCCGCCAAAAGTGACATCGACCCTGGTGCAATTGGTGCCGCGGCCTCAGCCGCTGGCGCCGTGCGCGCGGAACGATCTCGAGCGCGTCGCCGCCGCCGCCTTCGGTCAGCGGCGGAAAATGCTGCGTGCCGCGCTCAAATCGCTGGACGTCGATGCGGGCCGATTATTGCGGATCGCCGGCATCGAACCGACCGAACGCGCGGAGAATTTATCGATCGCGGATTTCGCGGCGCTGGCAAGGACATACGCGGCGGTCAGCTCCCGCGCAGCTTAGCGACGAATTCGGTGAGGCCGGTGAGGCGCTCCCGCTTGACCCGCTCGGCGGCCAAGATCGATTGCGCGCGCGCGATGCTCCCGCCGAGATCGTCATTGATGATGACATAGTCGTATTCCGGCCAGTGGCTGGTTTCCTCGGCCGATTTCTTCATGCGCGCTTGAACGATCGCCTCGCTGTCCTGGGCGCGGCTCTTGAGCCGCTTTTCCAACGTGGCGTGATCGGGCGGCAGGATGAACACCGACACGACGTCGTCGCGCATCGCCTGGCGAAGCTGCTGCGTACCTTGCCAATCCAGATCGAGGATTACGTCGCGGCCGGCGGCCAGCGCCTCGTCGATCGGTTTCCGCGGCGTGCCGTAATAATTGCCGAACACGCCGGCGTGCTCCAAGAGCGCACCGTCTTTCACCATGCGGTCGAACCGGTCCTTGTCGATGAAATGATAATGATCCCCGTCGATCTCGCCGGCGCGGGGCTTACGCGTCGTCACCGAAACGGAGAATTGCAATGCCGGTTCGCGCTCCAACATCGCGCGGGTAATGGTCGATTTTCCGGCGCCCGACGGCGAGGAAAGAACCAGCAGAATCCCGCGCCGTTGGATCTCGGTCTTATCCATGCGCTATTCGATGTTCTGGACTTGCTCGCGCAATTGCTCGATCGCCGCTTTAAGCCCGAGTCCGATCCGCGTCAAGGAAAGGTCGGACGATTTGGAGCACAGCGTGTTGGCCTCGCGGTTGAGCTCCTGGCACAAAAAATCCAAGCGGCGGCCGACCGCGCCGCCGGCGGCGAGCAAATCGCGCGACGCGACGACATGCGCCTTGAGACGATCCAGCTCCTCGCGCAGATCGGCCTTGGCGGCGAGCAGCGCCGCCTCTTGCGCCAGGCGCTCTTCCGGCAATGACGGCACCGAATCGATCAGCGCCGCCACCTGTGTCCTCAGCCGCGTCTTGATCGCCTCGGGCTGCATCGCCGCCGTGCTGTCCGCCTCGCCGGTCAGCGCGTCGATCTCGCCTAGCCGCGCTTCAAGCACGGCCTGGAGCCGTGCCCCTTCCTCGCGCCGCACCGCGATCAGGCGGTCGACCGCCTGACGCGCGGCCGCGAGCAGCGCGGCTTGCCGCCGCTCGCGTACATCATCCGCTTCCTCGGCTTCGCCGCTTTCGAGCACGCCGCGCAGGGCCAAGAGCCCATCGGCACGTGCGGGTGCGGCACCGTGCTGCTCGACCAGCTCGTTGGCGAGCGCCGTCACCTGCGCCAACGCCTCGCGGTTGACGCGAAGGGCGCCGGCGGTCGAGGCCCGCGCCGCGGTGAGGTTGATCGTCAGCGCGCCGCGCTGAACTTGCTCCGCGAACAACGTCCTGAG
>JASHUX010000226.1 GCA_030039775.1 Alphaproteobacteria bacterium
CAACGGCTCGCGCCGTGTATAGCTCAGTACGTGCTCGCCGAAGGGAATCGTCTCGCCCTTGAGCTCGTTCGCGAGGCCGCCGAAATAGCGGAAAATATCGGCGGTGTTCTTGGCCTCGGGCCGCGCCTGGGTGCGGAGCGCGTTGCCGTTCTCCCATGCCAAAAGCCGCGCAATCTCCTCGAGCCGCGCCTCGAACGCCTCCGCGATCTTTAGGAGCATCCGGCCCCGGTCGCGCGGCACCACGCGGCTCCAGGCCGGGAAGGCGCGATGGGCCGCCGCGACGGCGCGGTCGACGTCGTCGGCGTTGCCGCGCGGCACTTCGGCGATCGGCTTGCGCTTGGCCGGGTTCTCGACGGTGATGGTCTGGCCCGACGCGCTGTCGACCCAGGCCCCGTCGATCAACATTTGCCGCTTCAAGAGTGTCGGACGTTCGATCGTGTCGGCCATGATGCTCTCCCGGTTTGCCCGCGCTTTACGCCCAAACGGGCGACGGGCGCAAGCGACTATGTTGGGACCGGCCTTAGTGTCCGCCGAAATCGTGCAGCACCAGGACGAGCGGCGCCGGATCGACGCTGACGGTGCCGGTAAAGGGATGGTCGATCGCGACGATGATCAGTAGGCCGGCGAAGATCAACACCGCCAACGCGCCCGTCATCAGCGACTGCGCCAGGACATTCTTGCTGCCGAAGAAAAAGGTGAAGCCGATCGTGATCGCGGCGCCGGCCAACAGCACGGCCCAGAGAACGCCGGGCACGACGCCGGCCGACATTTCAAGACGCTGGCGCCGCGCCGATGTCACTTCATCAAGCTGGCGTAGGATTTCGCTCAGCGCGACGGCGCCCGGCCGGTCGTCGGGGCTGTTGGTAAGCAGCGAAACGTAGATGCCGTCGAGCGCCCGCGTGGCGGCCGGGCTGTATATACCGCGCGCCATGGCCGGCCAATCCTGGTCGATCACCGCCTCGAGATAGACCGACATCCGGTCGCGCAGCGCCGCGCCCGCCTGCTCGCCGATGCCGTGGGACAAGCGGTAGATGGTGGCGGCGGCGCCCGCTTCCTCGGCCGCCGCGTTCCCGGCATCCTCGAACTTCTGCCACACCACCACGATCGCGAACGCCAGCAGCACCGCGTACAGCACGCCGACGGTCGCGAACTTGAAACCGGCGACCTCGTTGTTGGTGCGAAGCCGTTCAAGCGCGACCCGGCGCCGGATCAAAATCGGCCCGGCCATCGCCAGCGCTGTCAGGATGACGAGCTCGATCGCGAAGAGCCACAGCGGCTGGGCGGTCAGGAAGCGCATGCGGGACCATACTGTAGTGGACAAGTGCGGCCGTGAGGAGGAATTGCGAGACGCCGATTCGCGCCGCATAGTGCCGGCGCCTCCAGCTTCGCGAGCCGCCCATGCCAGCGCCCAAGCCGCCCGCCTTCGAAACGTTGAGCCTCCACGCGGGGCAGCATCCCGATCCCGTCACCGGTGCGCGTGCCGTGCCGCTCTATCAGACCACGTCGTACGTATTTCAGGACGCGGACCATGCAGCGGCGCTATTCAACCTGGAGCGCGCCGGGCACATCTACACACGCATCTCCAACCCGACGACGGCGGTGCTGGAGGAGCGACTGGCGGCGCTCGAAAACGGAGTCGGTGCGGTCTGCACGGCAAGCGGCATGGCGGCGATGCATCTCGCCATTGTCACGCTCCTCGGTGCAGGCGAGCATATCGTCGCTTCGACCTCGCTCTATGGCGGCACCATCAATCTCTTGACGCACACGCTGCCGCGCTTCGGCGTCACCACCAGTTTTGTCCATCCGCGCGATCTCGCGGGCTTCCGCGCCGCGATCCGGCCGGAGACCCGGCTCGTCATCGGCGAGACCATCGGCAATCCGGGCCTCGAAGTGCTCGACATTCCCGCCGTGGCGGAGATCGCGCATGAGGCGCGCATCCCGCTCCTCGTCGATAATACCTTCGCGACGCCGTATCTGAGCCGGCCGATCGAGTGGGGTGCCGACATCGCGATGAACTCGGTCACCAAATGGATCGGCGGCCACGGCATCGCCATCGGCGGCGCTATCGTCGACGGCGGCAAGTTCGACTGGACCGCGTCGGGCAAGTTCCCAACTCTGACGGAGCCCTATGCCGGCTATCACGGCATCGTCTTCGCGGAGCAGTTCGGCCCGTCCGCCTTCATCATGCGCGCGCGGACCGAGGGCTTGCGCGATTTCGGCGCCTGCCTGTCGCCGACTAACGCGTTCCAATTGCTGCAAGGCGTGGAAACCCTAGCGATGCGGATGGAGCGGCATGTCGCCAACACGGCGGCGGTGCTCGGGTTTTTGACTAAGAACCCCGCGGTGGATTGGGTGCTGCATCCGTCGTTGGAGAGCCATCCCGATTACGAACTGGCGAAGCGGCTGTTGCCGCGGGGGGCGGGGTCGATCGTCAGCTTCGGCATCAAGGGCGGTCGCGCAGCTGGCAAGAAATTCATCGAGGCGCTGCGGCTCGCAAGCCATCTCGCCAATGTCGGCGACGCGAAAACGCTGGTGATCCACCCCGCCAGCACGACGCATCAGCAAATGGACGCGGCACAGCTTAAGGCCGCCGGGGTCGGCGAGGAGCTGGTGCGGCTTTCGGTTGGGATCGAGGCCGCGCAGGACATCATCGACGATCTGGCGCAGGCGCTCCGCGCCTCGCAGCGGGCGTGACGATGCGGCTCACGGTCAACGGCACCGACGCGTTCGCGGCCACCGGCGGGCGCGATTTCGACGCCGCGCTGCCCGCCGTGGTGCTGATCCATGGCGGCGGCATGGATCATTCGGTGTGGGCGCTGCACAGCCGCTGGTTCGCGCATCACGGTTACACGGTGCTGGCGCCGGACCTGCCGGGACACGGCAAGTCGGGCAGCCCGCCGCTGAAGACGATCGGCGATATGGCCGATTGGATCGCGGCGCTGATCGCGGCGGCAGGCGCGGCGAAGGCATGGGTGATCGGCCATTCGATGGGCTCGCTGGTCGCGCTGGAGACAGGGGCGCGCCATCCCGGCCACGTTTCGGCGCTGGCGCTGATCGGCACGTCGGCGCCGATGGCGGTCGGCGCCGAGCTGCTGAAGGCGGCGGAAGCAAACCAGCACGCCTCGATCGACATGGTTTCGTTGTGGGGGCTCGGCACGAATGCGACGATCGGCGGCAATCTCGCGCCCGGCCTGTGGATGCTCGGCAACGCCCAGCGCGTGCTCGAAGCAAGCCGCCCCGGCGCGCTGTTCAACGATCTCAACGCCTGCAACGAGTACCAAGATGGGCTCGCGTCGGCGGCGCGCGTTTCGGCGCCGACGACGGTGATCTTGGGCGGGCGGGACATGATGACACCGCTCAAGGCGGGTAAGGCGCTGGCGGCGGCGCTGCGCCGCGCGCACACAGTGATATTGGAATGCGCCGGCCATCTGATGATGGCCGAACGCCCCGATGAGGTGCTGGCGGCGCTGCGCGGCGGCGCGCCCGACCGCGCCCGCTGACCATGTCCGACACGGCCACGGTCCGGATTTTCATTTCCTCGCCGGCCGACGTGCGGCCGGAACGGCTCAAGGCCGAGCAGA
Source organism: Alphaproteobacteria bacterium (assembly GCA_030039775.1). Taxonomy (GTDB): domain Bacteria; phylum Pseudomonadota; class Alphaproteobacteria; order ATCC43930; family CGMCC-115725; genus JAATGI01. The sequence continues at coordinate 3,582 of JASHUX010000226.1, forward strand.
TCGTGCGTCGGCTCGAC
>JASHUX010000227.1 GCA_030039775.1 Alphaproteobacteria bacterium
TTGCGCCTGGAAGGCGCATCCCCGAGACTGAATTCATGCCGTTATTGCCGGCGGCTTTGCTGCTGATAGCGCTCCTGAAGGGCGTCGCCATCGGTGTCGTGATCGCGTTGCCGGTCGGACCCGTCGGCGTCCTGTGCGTGCGGCGCACAGTGTTCGAGGGGCCAACTTATGGGTTCATCTCCGGCATGGGCGCCGCCACCGCCGACACGATATTCGGCGTTATCGCCGCGGCCGGTTTGACCTTTCTTCGGGATTGGCTCTTGTCCTATCAGGATTGGTTCGGTGCGGCGGGCGGCATCTTTCTCCTATTCGTCGGCGTGCGGACGCTGATGGTGCCGCCGACCGAGCGCGAAACCGTACCGCTGTCGGGCGAGCGCCATGTCAGGGCCTATTTCTCGACCTTCGGCCTCACCATCACCAACCCGATCACGATCCTCGCGTTCGCCGCCATCTTCGCCAAGCTCGGCGCGGCGGAAAGCGCCGGTATGTTCACGCTGGCGGCGCTGGTGATCGGGGTGTTCGCCGGCTCGCTGGTTTGGTGGCTGGGCCTGAGCTTCGGCCTCTTCTGGCTGCAGCGCCTCGCCGGCAGTTTCCATCTCGCTTGGCTCAATCGCATCTCCGGCGGGATTCTAGCGGTGTCCGGCGTCGGCCTGCTCGGGGCCGCCGTTCGGGCGTTGACGCGGATTTAGCGGCTCTTGCCATCCGACAGCTGCGCCCTTATCTCCCGCTGATGCGGCGAGCCCTTTTGTTGCTGGCATTGTTGGCGTTCGGCCTGGCCGGACCCGCTCGGGCCCAATTGGCGCCGGTGCTTAACACCGTGACCGGAGCGACGACATTGCAGCCCGCGGCGACGAATGCGCCGTCGGCCACCGATCTCCAAGACCTCGTCACTACGCTGCAAAACGATAAGCAGCGGGCGCAACTCATCAGCCAATTGCAAGCCTTGATCCAGGCGCAAAAGGCCGCCAAGCCGCCCGCACCGGCGGCCCCGTCGATTCAACGATGGACCGACAAGGTAATCGGTTGGTTCCAATATCAATCCGTGCGCCGCCTTGCGGGGGATTTGGCGGCGATCGCCTTCGTCATCGTCATCGCTTTCCTCATCTGGCTGTTGGTCAGCGCCGCCATCCGACGCGCGCTTGGCAACAGTGCCGCTCGCAGCGCGCAGGTCAGCGCCCGGCTCAAGACCTTGCTTCCCCTGGCGCGATCGATCGTGCTGGTCGCGATCGTCACCATCGCAGGCATCATCGTGCTGTCGCAGCTGGGGATGAATATCGCACCCTTGCTGGCCGGCGCCGGGATCATCGGCATCGCCATCGGCCTCGGCTCGCAGCAATTGGTGCGCGACATTATAACTGGCTTGTTCATCTTGGCGGAAAACACGGTTGCGGTCGGCGATTACGTCGATGTCGGCGGCGGCCACGCCGGCAATGTCGAGGAACTATCGATCCGCAGCATGCGGCTGCGCGACGGCAACGGCGCGGTTCATACCGTCCCGTTCAGTTCGGTGACGATGATCGTCAACACCAATCGCGGCATCGGCAACGCCGCGGTCAATGTCAGCATCGCGCCGGGCCAGGACGTCGACCGCGCCGCGCGCATCCTCGCCGAGATCGCGGCAGCGATGCGTCAGGAGCCCGTGTTCAAACAGCAGATGCTGAGCGAACTGCAGTATTGGGGCGTCGACAAAGTCGACGGCTCGTCGGTCACGCTCGCCGGGCAGATTGTCTGCACCGACGGCGGACGCTGGCCGGTACAGCGCGAATTCAATCGCCGTGTCGTGCAGCGCTTCCAGGCCGAAGGCATTGCGCTCGCCGTGCCGACGCAAAGCGTGATCGTGCACGAGCCGGAAGTGGAAGGCCGCGCCGCCGAACCGCCGCCGCAGGTGACGCCGTTCCGCGCCCCGCGCGACCGCGGTTAATCCTCTTTCCGTACCATGTTCTCGAGCGCCGCGACATCCGGTGCCCCTAACAGGCGCCGTGCCAGGTCGAGCGCGAACCCGGCGCGGGCGAGCGCCGCCAGATCCTTTTGCCGGTGCGCGGCGCGCTCGCCGCTCTTGCGATAGGGGCCGAGCCGTTTGCGGCGGATCAACGAACCGGCGGCCCTCATTTCAGATTCCGCGCCGCTCTCGTCGAGCGCCCTCACGGCGCGGTCGATCTCGTCGCGCGCGACGCCTTTCTGCATCAGCTTGCCGCGGACCTGAAATCGAGACGCGCCGGCGCGCGCCAGGCTCTCCGCTTTCCGCTCGGCATAGCGCGCGTCGTCAAGCAGGCCGGCGGCGACGTAACGCGCCAACAGCGCCTCGACCAAGGCGCGGCCTTCTTCGGCCATCGTGTCGTCGTCGCGCGCCGCCTTGGCGACTCGGCGCATCAGCACGCGGCGCAGATTCTCGCGCGAACTGGCATAGCGCTCGAGATAGAACGCGGCCGCCTTTTCCAGACCGGCCATCGTCAATCCTTGCCGTGCGGTCATGGCACCCATCCTAGCACGCGCTTGTCCCCCTTCGAGACGCGCCATACAGTCCGCCCCCCATGACCGAGGCCCGGCTTCTTCGTGAGAAATCCGACCGGCTCGCCGTCGACGCGCGCGCAGAATCACGCCTGCGCGTGCGCCAGTTCGGCGCGGTCAATTGGCTTGGCCTCTGGACGCTCTACCTCCGCGAGGTGCGGCGTTTTTTCAAAGTCTCGATGCAGACGATCATCGCGCCGGTCGTGACGACGCTATTGTTCCTCGCCATCTTCCTGCTGGCCTTCGCCAGCCAACGCGGCGCCATCAATGGCACGCCGTTCGCGCAGTTCCTGGCGCCCGGCCTGATCATGATGGCGATGATTCAAAACGCCTTCGCCAACACCACGTCGTCGCTGATGATCGCCAAGATGCAAGGCAGCATCAGCGATATCTTGATGCCGCCCCTGAGTCCGGCCGAGCTGGTGTGGGGCTTCGCCCTGGGCGGCGTCACGCGCGGCTTGATCTGCGGCGCCGCGGTGTGCGCCACGATGATACTCGTAGTGCATGTGGGAATCGCGAGCTGGTGGCTGATTTTGTTCCATGCCGTCGCCGCGTCGCTGCTGATGTCGTTGCTTGGGATTCTCGCGGCGCTGTGGGCCGAGAAGTTCGACCACATTGCCGCCGTCACCAATTTCATCGTGATGCCGTTGTCGTTTCTTTCCGGCACGTTCTATTCGATCGACCGGCTGCCGGCGGTGTTCCGCACCGTCGCTAATTTCAATCCGTTTTTCTACATGATCGACGGGTTCCGCCGGCTTTATCGGCCGCGCCGACGGCCCGATCGCGGTCGGCATCGCGGTGATGATCGCTATCAACGTCGCGCTGCTCGTCCTGACCCACATCCTGTTCACGCGGGGCTATAAACTGAAGGCTTAAGGCCGCCGGGCCCCCTGTTGCGGGGCGGGCAAGCAGGCGATAGGGTGAGCCTTCGTCTCCAAGGATTCTTTCCGTGTATTACGTCAGCACCCGCGATGGCCGGTCCCGGCCCGAACGTGTCGAGTTCGAGGAGGTATTGCTGCGCGGGTTGGCGCCGGACGGTGGATTATACTTGCCGAATCAATGGCCTAGCCTATCCGAAAACGAATGGCGGGCGTTGCGTGGCCGGCCCTATGTCGAGGTCGCGGCCCGGATGATCGCGCCGTTCCTGGGCGAGACGCTGAGTTCGGCCCGATTGACGACGATTTTGGCCGAAACTTACGCCGGTTTCGACGATGCCCGCGTGGCGCCGCTGAGGGAACTCGCCTCAGGGTTGTGGCTTCTGGAGCTATTCCACGGCCCCACGTTGGCCTTCAAGGATTATGCGCTGCAACTGGTGGGCCGCTTGTTCGACGAGGCGCTGACAAGGCGCCGCGGCCGGGTGACGATCATCGGCGCCACCTCGGGCGACACCGGTTCCGCTGCCATCGAGGCGATCCGCGACCGCGCCGCCGCCGACATCTTCATCCTCTACCCGGAAGGGCGGATTTCCGCCGTCCAGCGGCGGCAGATGACCACCGTTCCGTCGGCCAACGTCCATGCCATCGCAATCGCGGGCAGCTTCGACGATTGCCAGGACTTGGTGAAGGCAATGTTCGCCGACGGACCGTTCCGCGCCGCGCACCATCTGTCGGCGGTCAATTCGATCAACTGGGCGCGGATCGTTACACAAACGGTCTATTACGCCTATGCCGCGCTGGCCTTGGGCGCCCCCAACAAGCCGATCGGTTTCACCGTGCCGACCGGGAATTTCGGCAATGTTTATGCCGCCCACGTCGCGCGCATGATGGGGTTGCCGATTGGCGATCTTGTCATCGCCACCAACCAGAACGACATATTGGCCCGCTTTTTCAATGACGGCGCGATGAGCCTCCGGCCTGTCGAGCCGTCCCTTTCACCCAGCATGGACGTCCAAGTGTCGAGCAATTTCGAACGCTTGCTCTACGACCTCAAAGGCCGTGACGGCACCGCCGTCGCCGACGCGATGGTGCGCTTCCGCAAAGAGGGCACGATGCCGGTGACGGCGAGCGAATTAGCTGAGGCGCGCAAGCTCTTTACCGCCTATTCCTTCGACGACGCGGAAACCATCGACGAAATCGCGCGGACTTGGCGCGACCGCGGCGTGATGCTCGATCCGCATAGCGCCGTGGGCGTCGCCGCCGCGCGCGATCATCTCGCGACGCACGGCGGCAAGGGCCCGATGGTGTCGCTGGCCACGGCCCATCCGGCTAAGTTCCCCGACGCGATCGAGCGCGCCGTCGGCGTCCGTCCGGCGTTGCCGCCGCATCTTTCCGATCTGATGGAACGGCCGGAGCGCACGGTGCGTCTGCCCAACAGCGTGGCGGCGGTCGAGGACTATATCCATCGTCGCGCCCGCCCGCTCCGGGAGGTCGCGGCATGAGCGTGCGTCTTTCCAAATTATCGAACGGCATGCGCGTCATCACGGACACGGTGACGAGCGTCGAGACGGTGTCGATCGGCGTCTATGTCGCCATCGGCACGCGCCACGAGCCGGCGCCCATCAACGGCGTGTCGCACATGCTGGAGCACATGGCGTTCAAGGGCACGGAGCGCCGCTCGGCGCTCGCCATCGCGTCCGAGATCGAGGATGTCGGCGGTCACCTCAACGCCTACACCTCGCGCGAGCATACCGCCTATCACGCCAAGGTCCTGAAGGACGACGTGCCGCTGGCGCTCGACCTCTTGGCCGACATTCTCCAGCGCTCCATCTTCGATCCGACGGAACTCGAGCGCGAGCGCGGCGTCATCCTGCAAGAGATCGGCCAGGCCAACGACACGCCCGACGACATCGTGTTCGATCATTTCCAGGAGACGGCGTTCCCGGGCCAGATGGTCGGGCAGCCGGTGCTGGGCCGCGCCGACATCATCCGCAAGATGAAGCGCGACACCGTCGCCGATTACATGCACGATCACTA
>JASHUX010000228.1 GCA_030039775.1 Alphaproteobacteria bacterium
ATGCCCTTTTGGATCGCCGCCATATCGTCGAAATGCAGGATCGCAATCAAGTGCAAGCCAGACGGGCCTTGCGGCGTCATAATCGGGCCTTTGTTGACCTCGTATTTGCGTAAGCCAGGAATCTTCTTCGCCAGCGGCACGTGCTTTTCAAAATAGTGCTTGTCGAACGCGGCGGTGACCTTCGTACTGAACGACGACGCGAGCCATTGCCTGCCTCCTACGAGATCACGATGACGGATCGTATCGCAGCGGCGCGCGATAGGTTAAAAAAATTGCGTCGTCACGCAACGCACACCATCTTCTAGCCATGGGCGAGATCGCGTGGCACAAGAGTGCTGAGCCTGTAACTTATCTCGACGCGGTCGCGGCGATGGAGGAGCGCGCTGCGGCAATCCGCGCCGGAGAGGCGTCCGAGCTCGTGTGGCTCTTGGAACATCCGGCGCTCTACACGGCCGGCACCGGCTCCAACGAGAGCGATCTTCTGCTACCCGATTTCCTGCCGGTGTTCCGCACCGGCCGCGGCGGAAAACTGACCTATCACGGGCCGGGCCAGCGCGTTGTGTACGTGCTGTTGGACCTTGAGCGGCGGGGCAGCGACCTGCGCCGTTTCGTCCACGATCTCGAGGAATGGATCATTCGCTCCCTCGCACGCATCGGCGTTACCGGCGAGCGCCGCGCCGGCCGGGTCGGCATCTGGGTCGTGCACCGCGACCGCAGCGAGGCGAAGATCGCCGCGATCGGCGTGCGCGTCCGTCGCTGGGTGAGCTATCACGGCATCTCGATCAACGTCGACCCGGACTTATCGCACTATTGCGGCATTGTGCCGTGCGGCATCGCCGATCATGGCGTGACCTCGCTTGCCGCGGAGGGCGTCGCTGCCGACATGGCGGCGCTCGACGCCGCGCTGCGCGCGACGTTCAATGACGTCTTCGGCACTGTGGCGGCCACCTCTGGCAAATAGCACGGCACCTGCCTAGATTCGGGGCCATGTCTCTTCGATTGTTTGTTGTCGGCTTGGCGCTGGTCGCGGCGGCGCCCGCGGCCATCGGCGCCGATTACGTGCCGACCAGTGCCGCGCAGATTCACCTCAGCTTCGCGCCGATCGTGAAGCACGTCGCGCCGGCGGTGGTGAATGTCTACTCACGACGTGTGATACACAGCAATTTCGGGCCGGGCTCGCTGTTCAACGATCCGCTGTTCCAGCGCTTCTTCGGCAACATGTCGCCGTTCAGCGGCATGACCCGCGACCGCATCCAGAACTCGCTCGGCTCGGGCGTCATCGTCGATCCGAGCGGCCTGATCGTGACCAACTATCACGTCATCGAGGGCGCCGACGAAATCCATGTCGTGCTGGCGGACCGCCGCGAATTCCAGGCCAAGGTGATCCTGTCGGATCAGCGCGCCGATCTTGCGGTCTTGCGCATCGACATGCACGGCGCCCGCTTACCGATCCTGACACTCGGCGACAGCGACGCGCTACAGGTCGGCGACTTGGTCCTGGCGATCGGCGATCCGTTCGGCGTCGGCCAAACCGTCACGATGGGCATTGTCTCCGGCCTGGCGCGGAGCATCGGCACAAACGATTTCGGTTCGTTCATCCAGACCGACGCCGCCATCAATCCCGGCAATTCCGGCGGACCTCTGGTGAATCTCGATGGACAATTGGTCGGCATCAATACGGCGATATTTTCCCGGACAGGCGGTTCGGTCGGCATCGGCTTCGCCATTCCCGCCAACATGGTCCGCGGCGTGATTGCCGCGGCGCTTCACGGCGGCCACGTGGCGCGGCCGTGGCTCGGCGCATCGGGGCAATCGGTGACGCCGGAGTTGGCGCGCAGCCTGCAATTGCCGCTGCCCGAAGGCGTCCTGATCAAGGACGTTGCGCCCGGCAGTCCTGCGGCGGCCGCCGGATTGCGCGACGGCGACGTCGTGCTGTCGGTCGACGGCCACACCGTCGCCAGTCCCGACGAATTGCGCTTTCGCATCGCGACGCTGCAGACCGACGCGCACGTTAGGCTCGCGCTGTGGCGGAACGGCAGTGAGCGCGCGTTGACCGTGGCCCTGATCGCACCGCCCGAGACACCGCCGCGGGACATCACCGTGCTCGACGGGCGCGAGCCGTTCGGCGGCGCGACCGTCGCCAATCTCAATCCCGCCTTCGACGCTGAGCTCGGTCTCGACGACAGCGCGACCGGGGTCATCGTCCGCAGCGTCGCGCCGCGCAGTATCGCCAACGACATAGGGCTCGCGGCCGGCGACGTCGTGCTCGCCGTCAACAACCAGGAAATCGACAGTGTTGACACGCTCCGGCGGGCGGTCCTGGGCCGCGGTCCTTGGCGCATCACCATCACGCGCAGCGGCGAGCGCTTGTCGTTCACCGTCGGTGGCTAGCGTGACCTTATTCGAGCAGGACGCACCCCGCCCGCTTGCCGACAAGCTGCGGCCTACCCGCCTCGCCGATGTGGTTGGGCAGTACCACTTGCTCGGCCCCGAGGGACCGATCGGCCGCATGGCGGCGGCGCACCGTCTTGCCTCGATGGTGCTGTGGGGACCGCCCGGGTGCGGCAAAACCACCATCGCGCGCCTTCTGGCGCAAGCGACGGACATGCATTTCGAGCCGCTGTCGGCCGTGTTTTCCGGGGTCGCCGATCTGCGCAAGATTTTCGATGCCGCGCGCAAGCGCCGCCAGACGGGCCTAGGCACGTTGTTGTTCGTCGACGAAATCCACCGCTTCAACCGCGCGCAGCAGGACGGTTTCCTGCCCTATGTCGAAGACGGCACGGTGACGCTGGTCGGCGCCACCACGGAAAATCCGTCTTTCGAACTCAACGGCGCGCTGTTGTCGCGGTGCCAGGTGTTCGTACTAAAGCGGCTCGACGATGCCTCGCTCGATATATTGCTGGACCGAGCCGAGGCCGCGCTTGACCGGAAGTTGCCGCTCGACGAAGAGGCGCGCGACGCGCTGAAAGCGATGGCCGACGGGGACGGCCGCTTCCTGATCAACCTCGCCGAAGAATTGGCGGCGCTGCCCGACGGCACGCAGCTCGATACGGCCGGTCTTTCCGCCGCCGTCGAAAAACGTGCGCCGCTCTACGACAAGGCGCAGGAAGGCCACTACAACCTCATCAGCGCCTTGCACAAATCAGTGCGCGGGTCTGACGTCGACGCTGCGCTCTATTGGCTGGCGCGGATGCTGGTCGGCGGCGAGCACCCGATCTACATCATCCGCCGCGTGGTGCGGATGGCAGTCGAGGATATCGGGCTGGCCGACCCGCAAGCCCTTACCCAGGCGATCGCGGCATGGGAAGCCTACGACCGGCTCGGCTCGCCCGAAGGCGAGCTCGCGATTGCGCAAGCCGTGATCTACGTCGCGACTGCGCCGAAATCGACCGCCGCCTATCGCGCCTTTGGCGCGGCGCAACGTGCGGCGAAGGAGTCGGGCTCGCTGATGCCCCCGATGCATGCGGTGAATGCGCCGACCCGCCTGATGAAGGAACTCGGCTACTCTGAAGGCTATGTCTATGACCCCGATACGAAAGAGGGGTTCTCCGGCCTCAACTATTTTCCCGACGACCTGCCGCGAGAGACGTTTTATCGGCCGCTGGAACGCGGGTTTGAGCGGGAAATCGCTAAGAGGCTTGAATATTGGAACAAGCTGCGGCAACGAAAGGGCGGTGGCGAATACTCGCCGCCGTCATAATGACGCCCGCATAATTAGATGAAACGCCGCGGTTCCGCCGCAACTCCGCCGACTTTCGCGCCGAGCCTTGCCATACGTCGCAAGACGTGTGGAGGCATCGATGATCAAATTACGCGATCTGTTGGTCGCCGCAGCGGTTGCCGGCGCCATCGCCGCTTTGGCCGCACCGAGCTTTGCGGATCCGCCGGGCGATTACAGCCCGCCCGCCGACCAGGCGGAAATGATTCCGCCACCGCCCGGCCCGACCGAGGCCTGGGCGTGGCGACACGGTCATTGGGCCTGGAACGGCATGCAGTATGTCTGGGTCCGTGGCGGATATGTGCGACGCATCTATCCCGGCGCGGTGTGGGTTTCGGGCCATTGGGCGGTGCGCCCCGGCGGCTACGTTTGGATCGAGGGGCACTGGCGCTAGCGCCGTAGCATAACGTTGCCCGGGCGGCGAAGCGGGTGTATCGCTTCGCCGCTTGAGCAACGTGCAAATCAGAAAAGTCGTCGCCGAGGATGCAGAAATCCGCCTGGACCGGTGGTTCAAGCGGCATTTTCCGCAGCTCGGCCATGGCCGCTTAGAGAAATTGCTACGCACCGGGCAGGTCCGCCTCGACGGTAAGCGCGCCGCTGCCGGCGATCGCATCGCCGCCGGCCAGGAGGTGCGGATTCCGCCGCTGCCGAACGCGGACGCGCCGCCGCCGAAACCGCATTATCAGCCGAAACCCCGTGACATCGCCGAAATCGAACGCGCGATTCTTTACCGCGACGACGATGTGATCGTCCTAAATAAACCGCCGGGTCTCGCCGTCCAGGGTGGCACCGCGACCGAACATCATCTCGACGCCATGCTCGATGGGCTGCGTTTCGGCATCGCCGAACGGCCGCGGCTGGTTCACCGGCTCGACAAGGATACGAGCGGCGTCCTGGTGTTGGCGCGCACGGCAGCAACAGCGCGGTTTCTCACCGGCGCCTTTCGCGACAAGGAAACGCGGAAAATCTATTGGGCTGCCGTGGTGGGGTTACCGAAGTCGCGGCAGGGACGTATCGACCGGCGCCTGGCGAAACTGCCGGGGCCGGCCGGCGAGCGCGTGGTCGAGGACGCGGATGAGGGCAAGCGCGCCGTCACCGATTACCGCACCGTGGCGCATGCCGGCGATCACGTCGCGTGGGTTGCAATGAATCCGATCACCGGCCGGACGCACCAACTGCGTGCGCACATGGCGGCGATCGGAACGCCGATCCTCGGCGACGGCAAGTATGGCGGCGCTACGGCGCATCCCGCCGGCGTGCCCGATGCCCGCAAGCTTCATCTCCACGCCCGGGCTATCGCGATCCCGCATCCCAACGGCGGCATGCTGCGGGTTGAGGCGCCCATGCCGCCGCACATGACCCGGACCTGGAAATTCTTCGGCTTCGAGCAAGGCGACGAGCGCGATCCATTCGCCGGTTTTGCGGACGACCAGCGATGAAGCGCTTCTATAGAGAGGCTGCGACGGTGCGCAGCGAGCGGGGTCATGGCGTGTCGCTCGACGGCAAGCCGCTGCGAACCCCGGCGAAAGCGGA
>JASHUX010000229.1 GCA_030039775.1 Alphaproteobacteria bacterium
ACTTCGCGCGGCCCGACAGTATCGTGGACGGCATTGGCGTTTACGAGACACGCAAGCGGATCGGCGCCGAGCTCGCCCGCGAAAGCCATGTCTCCGCCGATCTGGTGATTCCGGTGCCGGACTCCGGCGTACCCGCGGCGATCGGCTACGCGGCCGAATGCCGCCTGCCTTTCGAGCTCGGGATCATCCGTAACCACTATGTCGGCCGCACCTTTATCGAGCCGACCGATCAAATCCGCCATCTCGGCGTCAAGCTCAAGCACAACGTCAACAAGAGCCAGATCGCCGGCAAACGCGTCATCCTGGTCGACGATTCGATCGTGCGCGGCACCACGTCGATGAAGATCGTCGAAATGTTCCGTCATGCCGGCGCCGCCGAAGTGCATATGCGGATTTCCAGCCCGCCGACCAGTCATTCGTGCTTCTACGGGATTGCGACGCCGGAACGACAGGATTTGCTCGCCTCTCATATGAGCGTCGACGAGATCGCCAAGCATATCGGCGTGGACTCGCTCGCTTTCGTATCGATTGACGGCTTGTACCGCGCCATGGGCGAGATGCGGCGCGATCCGGCGGCGCCGAAATTTTGCGACGCCTGCTTCACCGGCGATTATCCCATCCCGTTGGTCGACCACGAGGCCGGCAAGGTCTCGACCCAATTGTCGCTCCTCACCGAAACGGCGTGAACCGCCTTCACGACCGTCTAGCACTGATTACGGGTGCGACACGTGGGATCGGTGCGGCCGTGGCGAAGCGCTTTGCCGTCGAGGGTGCGCACGTCATCCTGGTGGGGCGCACGCAAGGCGCGCTCGAGGAACTCGACGACGAGATTGGCGAGGCCGGCGGCAAAGCGACGCTGGTGCCGCTCGATCTGCGAAAATTCGCTGACATCGACCGCATGGGCCTCGGCCTTCACGAGCGTTTCGGCAAGCTCGACATCCTCGTTGGCAATGCCGGCGTACTGCCTCATTTGGCACCGACCGGTCATCTCGATCCGAGCGTTTGGCAGGAGATCGTCGATGTGAACCTGACCGCCAATTGGCGGCTTATCCGGTCGCTCGACCCGCTGTTGCGCCGCTCGGACGCCGGCCGCGCGATCTTCACGACCTGCCTGGCGGGCCGCGAGGCCGGCGCTTATTGGAACGCTTATGCCGCGGCGAAGGCAGGTCTTGAAGCGCTGGTCCGGTCCTACGCCGTGGAAGTTTCGAATGCGCCGATCCGCGCTAATCTGGTTGATCCGGGACCGGTCCACACCAAGCTGCGAAACAACGCGTTTCCGGGCGAGAACAAGGCGCTCTTGCGCACGCCGGAAGAAGTGACCGAGCCGTTCGTGGCTGCCGCCGCGGAGGATTGCGCGCGGAACGGAGAAATCTTCACCCCCTAGCGCCGGTGCCGTATGCTCGGCATTAGGCGAGGCCGTGGCCGTGCTCAATAAACGAAAATCGTGGGAGGGATTATGGTCGTTGTTCCGGATGCCGTTGAAACCATCCCGCCGCGCGAGCAAGCCCGAAAATATCGCCGTCTGTTGGGCTCGGCGCTCTCGGGCTCAGCGATCGAATGGTACGATTTCGGTCTCTATGGGCTCCTCGCGCCGATCATCTTCAATAAGATTTTTTTCGCCGCGGCGATGTCGCCGTGGGTGAAGAACATTTTTGTCATGGTGATATTCGGCATCGGCTTTTTCGGCCGGCCGGTCGGCGGGCTGATCTTCGCGCATTTCGGCGACAAGATCGGGCGGAAGCCGATGATGGTCGTCACCATGTCGCTGATCGGCGTCGCCAGCACCTTGATCGGCTGTATCCCGAGTTACGCCCAGATCGGCGTCGCTGCGCCGATCATCCTGACCTTCCTCCGCTTCGTGCAAGGCTGCGCCCTGGGTGGTGAATCCACCGGCGCGCCGATCCTGACCATGGAGAGCGCACCGCAGGGACGACGCGGCTTGTTCGCGTCGATCGCGCAGATGGGTGCGGCCGGCGGCGCCATCCTATCGTCGCTGGCGGTGCAAGCCGTGTTGCACTTGTCCCCTGACCAGCTCTTGGCCTGGGGCTGGCGCCTGCCCTATCTCGCGAGCGTCATCATCGTAGGTATCGGTCTCTATATCCGCGTCAAGGTCGATGAATCGCCGGCTTTCGTTAAACGCACCGCCGAGGCCGGCGTGTCGCGCATTCCGCTGTTCGACGTATTGCGCTTCGCACCAAAGGCGGCCCTAATCGTGTTTCTGTGCGCCCTTTGTGAATCCAGCATCGCCTTTCTCCCCGGCGTTTACGGCCTGCAATACGGCACCCAAACCCTCCACATCCCGGCGCTCCTCATGATTCAGGGCGGCTTGTGCGGTGTGGTGGTCTGCCTGTTTCTCGGCCCGACTATGGGGTGGCTGTCGGACAAGATCGGGCGCCGGCCGCTGATGATCGCCGGGTTCGTCCTGGCGGTAATTCACATCGTGTTCGTCTTTTTCACGCTGCTCGAAACACGTGACCCGTACCTGATCATGCTCGCGAGCGCGCTATCGCCGGCGATCCTGACGCCGCTGACGCTGTGCGTCGAAGGCAGCTTCTATGCGGAGCTCTTCGAGGATGCCCGGTTACGCTACTCCGGCAACACGCTTGGGCGTCAGTTCGGCACCGCGTTCGGCGGCGGCCTGATCCCGACAATCGCCACCAGCATGGTCGCGGCGATGGGCGGGAGCCTGTGGGGCATCAAGGCCTATTTCTGCCTCCTGGCGCTCATGGCGATTGCCGCCGTGCTGTTCGCGCCGGAGACCAAGAACCGGAAGGTATAAATCTATTTCGGCGCCCCAAGCTCGACCTTCGCCTGGGCCAGTGCCTTTTCGAGCTCAACCGTGACGCGGTGGCGGTCGATGCCTTTTCCCGCGAGATCGGCGACGAGCTTAGCGATGACATGTTCCTCGCCGTCCTTGCCAAGCTCAGCGGCGACGACAGACGCAACGTAAGCCTCCTCCTCGGCGCCCGATTTCCCGAGCAAGCCGGCGGCCCAATGGCCCGCGATCTTGTTGCGTCGTGACTTCACTTTGAACGCAAATTCCTGATCGTTCTGATATCTGCGCTCGAAACTCTGTTCACGTTCGTCAAAACTGCTCATAAAAGACCCCTTTCGCGGCCTCCCTATAACGTAAGACCTCGCGATGTGCACTCTGATCCTGCTGCGGCGTCCCGGTCACGACTGGCCCGTAATCGTCGGCGCCAACCGCGACGAGATGAAGGCGCGGCCGTGGCGTGCGCCGGCGCGGCACTGGCCCGACCGACCGGAGGTTTTAGCGGGGCTCGACGAACTGGCGGGGGGATCCTGGCTCGGCATCAACGATCACGGCGTCGTCGCCGGGATTCTCAACCGGCATGGTTCCCTTGGGCCCGCGCAGGGTCAGCGTTCGCGTGGCGAATTGGTGCTTGAGGCGCTGGACCATGCCGATGCGGCCGCCGCTGCAGCAGCGCTCGCAGCGATCGATCCGCGTGCGTATCGCACGTTCAACATGATCGTCGCCGACTCCCGCGACGCGTTCTGGTTGCGCCATGCCGACGACACGGGCACGGCGCCAGTCGAGGCTCGCTCGGTGAAGGAAGGCCTGTCGATGATCGCGTCGGGCGAGATCGACGATCCGGACATCGCGCGACTTAGGCGTTTTCGCCCGCGCTTTCTGGCCTCACCGGTCCCGGATCCGGACGCAGGCGACTGGTCGGCTTGGGAGAATTTGTTGAGCAAAGATGGCGGCGGCCCCGACCATGCCTTGCGGTTCGATACCGACCGCGGCTTCGCCACGGTGTCGAGCGCGCTCGTCGCCCTACCGTCGCACAACAAGCCGGAACTCGAACCGCGCTTCCGGTTTCGCGGTTATTTTCCAATTGTTACACCGTGGGCGGATTTGTCCTTGTGAGCGATTGTTTCGCGCCATCCCGCTTGCTATAGAGTCATCCCTAACCTTCGTACGGAGGTGGCCGGGCCATGAGTCGTCGCAAGCAAATCTACGAAGGCAAGGCCAAAGTTCTGTTCGAGGGCCCCGAACCCGGGACCATCGTCCAATATTTCAAGGATGACGCCACCGCCTTCAACAACCAGAAGCGCGGCACTATCACCGGCAAGGGCGTCCTCAACAACCGTATCAGCGAATTCCTGATGATGCGGATCGCCGAAATCGGCGTGCCGACGCATTTTGTCCGCCGTCTCAACATGCGCGAGCAACTGGTGCGCGCCGTCGAGATCATCCCGCTCGAGATAGTGGTGCGCAACGTCGTGGCGGGCTCGCTCGCGAAGCGGCTCGGCATGGAGGAAGGCACGCCGCTCGCGCGCTCGATCGTCGAATATTATTTTAAGAACGACGCGCTCGGCGACCCGATGGTGTCGGAGGAGCATGTCACCGCGTTCTCCTGGGCGACGACGCATGAGCTGGACGAGATCATGCAAATGGCGCTCCGCATCAACGATTTCCTGTGCGGTCTGTTCGTGGGCATCGGCATCCGCCTCGTGGACTTCAAGCTTGAGTTCGGCCGGCTCTACGACAAGGGCGAAAGCCGCATCGTGCTGGCCGACGAGATCAGCCCCGACAATTGCCGCTTGTGGGATTCGAAGACCAACGAAAAACTCGACAAGGATCGGTTCCGCCGCGATCTGGGTCACGTCGAGGAGGCCTATCAGGAAGTGGCACGGCGGCTCGGCATCTTGCCGGAGTCAGGCCCGGTCGATGTTCGCGCGACCGATACGCTGCAATGAAGGCACGTGTTCACGTCATGCCCAAGCCGGGCGTGCTCGACCCGCAGGGCAAGGCAGTGGCGCAAGCCCTCGCATCGCTTGGTTTCAAGGGCGTCGGCGAGGTTCGCCAGGGCAAAGTCATCGATCTCGAACTGACCGAGACCGACCCTGCTCTCGCGCGGGACGCGGTCGATCAGATGTGCCGAAAGCTTTTGGCCAATACGGTGGTTGAAAGTTATGGAATCGAGCTAGACACTTAAAAGGTATGCAAGCGGCGATCGTCATTTTCCCTGGCTCCAATCGCGAGCAGGACGTGTTCGACGCCCTGCACCGCGCCACCGGCAAGCCGCCGCTCAAAATCTGGCACCGCGACACCGAGCTGCCGAAGCTCGATCTGATCGTCATTCCGGGCGGTTTCTCCTATGGCGATTACTTACGCTGCGGCGCGATGGCGGCGCATTCGCCCATCATGCGCGAGGTCGCGGCGCGCGCTCGGGCCGGTACGCCCGTGCTCGGCATTTGCAACGGCTTCCAAATCCTCACCGAGGCGCATTTATTGCCTGGCGTGCTGTTGGTGAATCGCACGCTCAAGTTCCACTGCAAAGACATCTGTCTCCGCGTCGAGACCAGCGAAAGCCCGTTCACGCGCGGCTACAACGCCGGTCAAGTGATCCGCGTGCCGGTGGCGCATCACGATGGGAATTATTTCGCGGACAGGGACACGCTCGATCGGCTCGAAGGCGATGGGCGGATCGCGTTTCGCTATTGCGGTGGCGATGGCGACCTCACCGAGGAGGCCAATCACAACGGCTCGATCCGCAATATCGCGGGCGTGTTCGACGAGCGCCGCCGCGTGCTCGGGCTAATGCCTCATCCCGAGGACGCCACCGACGCGCTGCTCGGGAATACCGACGGCATGGGGTTCTTCAAGGGCATGGCGGAGGCCCTCGGTTGATTACGCCGGAAATCGTCGCCCAGCACGGTCTTACGCAAGACGAATATGCCCGCGCCGTCAAAATCATGGGGCGCGAGCCGAATTTGACCGAGCTCGGTATCTTCTCCGTGATGTGGAGCGAGCATTGCTCCTACAAATCGTCGCGTAAATGGCTGCGGGGCTTGCCCACGACCGGGCCGCGGGTGATCTGCGGACCCGGCGAGAATGCCGGCGTGGTCGATATCGGCGACGGACAGGCGGTCATTTTCAAGATGGAATCGCATAACCATCCGTCCTTCATCGAGCCGTACCAGGGGGCAGCGACCGGCGTTGGCGGCATTCTGCGCGACGTCTTCACTATGGGCGCACGGCCGATCACCAATCTCAACGCGCTGCGCTTCGGCTCGCCCGATCATCCCAAGACCCGGCACCTCGTCGCAGGTGTCGTCGCGGGCATTGGCGGCTATGGCAACTGCGTCGGCGTTCCAACCGTCGCCGGCGAATGCAATTTCCATCCGCGCTATGACGGTAATATCCTGGTCAACGCGATGACGGTCGGCGTCGCACGCGCCGACAAGATTTTCTATTCGGCGGCCGCCGGCGTCGGCAATCCCGTGATCTATGTCGGCGCGAAGACCGGACGCGACGGCATCCACGGCGCGACCATGGCTTCTGCCGAGTTCAGCGAAGATTCGGAGGCGAAGCGCCCGACCGTGCAGGTCGGCGACCCTTTCACCGAGAAGTTGCTGATCGAAGCATGTCTCGAATTGATGGCAGGCGACGCCATTGTTGCAATCCAGGATATGGGCGCGGCGGGTCTGACCTCGTCGTCGGTGGAGATGGCCGGCAAAGGGGGGCTAGGCATCGAGCTCGATCTCGATCGCGTGCCGACGCGCGAGACTGGAATGACCGCGTACGAGATTATGCTCTCCGAGAGCCAGGAGCGCATGCTGATGATCCTCAAACCCGAGCGCGAGGCGGAGGCGCGGCGCGTATTTGAGAAATGGGAGCTGGATTTTGCCGCGATCGGCCGCGTCACCGATACCGGGCGGCTGTTACTGCGTATGAACGGCAAGGTCGAGGCCGACATGCCGGTCGGGCCGCTCGTGACGGAAGCACCGGTCTATGACCGGGAGCATATCCCCACGCCGCGACGCGGCGATGTAGCCGACGCCCCGGCAACGCCTGTCTTCGAGGCCTTAAAAAAACTGCTGGCCTGCGCCGATCTCGCGTCGAAGCGCTGGATCTGGGAGCAGTACGATCATCTCGTCATGGGCCACACGGTGCAGCGCCCCGGCGGCGACGCTGCCGTGGTGTTGGTCGAGAGCGGCGCACGCAAAGCGTTGGCGCTAACGACCGACTGCACGCCGCGCTATTGCGAAGCCGATCCGCGCACAGGCGGGATGCAGGCGGTGGCGGAAAGCTGGCGTAACCTTACGGCGGTCGGCGCCCTGCCCTTGGCCGTCACCGACAATCTCAATTTCGGCAATCCCGAGAAGCCCGAGATTATGGGCCAGTTCGTCGGCTGCGTCCAAGGCATGGGTGAGGCGTGCCGCGCGCTCGACTACCCAATCGTGTCGGGCAACGTCTCGCTCTACAACGAAACCAACGGCAAGGGCATTCTGCCGACGCCCGCTATCGGCGGCGTCGGGTTAATCGAGGATGCGGCGAAGTCCGTATCGCTGGCGCTGAAGCGCGAAGGCAATGCGCTGATCCAGATCGGCGACACGCGCGGCCATCTCGGTTGTTCGCTCTATCTGCGCGAGCTGTTTGGGCACGAAGACGGCGCGCCGCCGCCGGTCGATCTAGCCGCCGAGCGCCGTCATGGCGACTTTGTCCGGGCCGAGATCGCGGCCGGCCGGGTCGCCGCGTGCCACGACATCTCCGACGGCGGATTGCTGGTCGCGCTCGCCGAGATGGCGATTGCGGGCAATCGCGGCGCAACGATCGACACCCCGACCCGCCTGCCGCATCACGCCTATTACTTCGGCGAGGACCAGGCCCGCTACTTGATCGAGACGCCCGAGCCCGACGCGCTTTTGACTGCCGCCCGTGCGGCGGGCATTCCGGCCCACTGGCTCGGCGCCGTAACCGGCCATCAATTGACAGTCACGGGGGCCGGTGCCATATCGGTTGGGGAACTTAAGCGTATCAACGAATCCTGGTTTCCCGCCTATATGGCGGCTCCCTGAGGACGATTGGCATGGCCTTGGACGCGGCGACAATTGAACGGCTCATCAAAGAGGGTCTGCCCGGCGCG
>JASHUX010000230.1 GCA_030039775.1 Alphaproteobacteria bacterium
GGAATGACGACCGCGGGTCGACACGATCTCGCCCCGCGGAATGAAATCGTTCGACACCGCGATCGCCTGGTCCAACAATCCGCCGGGGTTGTTGCGCAGGTCGAGCACCACGCCGACAAGCTTCTTGCCGGCCGTCTTGTGGAACGACGCGAAGGCGGCGTGGACGCCGCTGTCGGTCTGCTCGTTGAAGCTGGAGATGCGGATATAGCCGACGTCGTCGCCCTCCACGTGGTATTTGACCGATTGGATCTTGATGATCGCGCGCTTCAGCGTGACGTCGAACGGCTTGGCCGAGCCGCGCTGAATCATCAATTTGATGTCGCTGTCGACCGGACCGCGCATCTTGGTCACCGCGTCGTTGAGCGACATGCCCGAGACGGGTTCGTTATCGATGGCCACGATCAGATCGCCCGGCTTGATGCCGGCTTTGGCGGCCGGCGTGTCGTCGATCGGCGACACCACCTTTACCATCCCGTTCTCCATTGTCACTTCGATGCCGAGCCCGCCGAACTCGCCGCGGACCTGCACCTCCATCTCGCCGAAATTCTTGGCGTTCATGTAGCTTGAATGGGGATCGAGCGACGACAGCATGCCGTTGATAGCCGCTTCCACCAGCTGCTCATCCGTGACGTTCTCGACATAATCGGACCGCACTCGCTCGAACACTTCGCCGAAGAGATCGAGCTGGCGGTACGTATCGGACGTCGTCTTGGGTTCCGCCGTGGGCGTATCGGCGGCGATCGCCGGCGCGAAGGCGAGCCAAGCGACAAGAGCTGTCGCGGCAAGGGAAAGACCGTAACGCATCATCCACTGACCTTTTCATTCGAAGTCGCCAGCCACGGCAACGGGTTGATCGGCCGGCCGTCATGGCGCAGCTCGAGATAAAGACGCGGTTTGTCCTCGCCTTTCGGCATGGTCCCGACCGGCTCGCCGGTGACCAGCCATTGTCCGACGGACACGTCGAGCCGATCGAGGCCCGCCAAGAGCGAATGATATCCGTCGTCATGTTCGATGATCAATATTTCGCCATAGCCCCGGAACGTTCCGGCATAGAGCACGCGGCCGTCGTAGGGCGCCACCACCTCGGCGCCAGCGCGCGTCTCGTAGTCGAGACCCTGGCTCGTCAGCCCCGCGCCGTTGGTCTTGCCGAAGCTCAACACCACCTTCCCGCTCGTCGGCGGCTCGTAATGCCCGACGGCGTCGAGGAAGCTTTTGAGTTTCGGCGGTTTGGAGGCATCGCCATGTCCGACGGCGGCGGTCGCCACGGCGACCGGCACCGGTATCGCTTTCGCCGCGGTATCGGGCGCGGATTGGCCGACGGCGCCCGGCTTCGGCTTTGGCGGCGGCGGGTTCGGCGACAGCGCCTCGCGCATGCGCTCGGCTTCGACGCGTTGGATCAAGTCCTTGAGATTGGCGGCCTCGGCCGCGAGGGCGATCATCTTTTCGTCGTTCTGCTGGGTGCCGGTTTGCGCCTGGTGTTCCAGTTCGGATTTGCGCGCGATCAGGTCGGACAAGCGCAATTGTTGCGAACCCAGAAGCGTCTCCTCGGCGCGATGTTTTTCCTGTGCCTTCGCGATGGCGAGCCGCAGTGCCGCGAGCTGCTTCAAGTCGTTGCTGAGGCGTCGCGCGGCACGGTCGAGCGGTGGCACCTCGTCGCCAAGCACGAGTGCGCTGCGCCCGGCGGTCACGGGGTCGGGGGACACCAGCGCCAGCGCCACCGGCGGATTGCGCGTCAGCGCGACTAGTGCCATCAGCAGAGCCCCGCGCCTGGTCTCGTCCCGCTTCAGTTCGGCCGCTTTGGCCGCGGCCTCGGCGCCGAGCGATTGCAGCTGTCCTTCCAACATCGACAGCGCCATTTCGTGATGCCGCATCGCGTCCGCCGCGCTGACGCTTTGAACGCGCAGCCCATCGATCTCGACGGACAGCGTCAGCACCACCTTCTCCAGCGTCTCGCGCTGCGCGCGGCTTTGCGCTTCGGTCTGCTCGACCGCGTAAAGCTGCTGCACCGGACTCGTGCTGTCGGCGCGGGCCGGAATCGTGACGGCGCCCGCCGCGAAACAGGCGCTAAGCATCGTTATGGCGTCACGCCGTCGCGCGTGCATCCGAGGTCTGAAAGAGCGGGTGGCCGGTCATCGCTCTGGGTCGCTTCAATCCCATCAGCGCAAGCAGCGTCGGCGCGATATCGGCGAGCCGTCCGTTCTCGAGGCTTGTCACGGCCGCCGGGCCGTTGACGAGAATCACCGGCACCGGGTTGAGGGTATGCGCGGTATGCGGTTCGTGCGTCTCGGGATCGCGCATCAACTCGACGTTGCCGTGATCGGCGGTAATGAGAAGGCAGCCGCCGGCGCGCTTCACGGCGTCCGCGATGCGGCCGAGGCAATGATCGATGGTCTCTACCGCTTTGATCGCCGCCGCCTCGTCGCCGGTATGGCCGACCATGTCGGCATTGGCGAAATTGCACACGATCGCGTCGAATGTGCCCTTGTCGATTGCGCCGATGAGCCTGTCGGTGACTTCGTCGGCGGACATCTCCGGCTTGAGGTCGTAGGTCTTGACCTTGGGCGACGGCACTAGGATGCGTGTCTCGCCGGGCAATTCCTTTTCGCGCCCACCATTGAAGAAGAAGGTGACGTGCGCATATTTCTCGGTCTCGGCGATGCGAAGCTGTTTCAAGCCCGCTTCCGACACGACCTGGCCGAACGTCTCGTCCGGCCGCTCCGGCGGGAACAGCGTCGCCAGCAGCGGATCGAGCTCATCCGAATATTGCGTCATGCCGAGCGCCGCGACGAATTTGATTACCTTGCCGCGTTTGAAGCCGGCGAATTTCGGATCGAGCAGCGCCGCCAGGATTTGCCGGACGCGATCGGCGCGGAAATTCGCCGATACCAGCCCATCGCCGTCTTTCATCCCGGCGTAATCGCCGATCACTGTCGGCTTCACGAATTCGTCGCTTTCGCCGCGGACATAGGCGGCTTCGATTGCCGCGGCTGCGCTTGCCGCGCGTTCGCCCTGCGCCGCTACCATCGCGTTGTACGCCAGCTCCTCGCGGTCCCAGCGTTTGTCGCGGTCCATGCCGTAATACCGCCCGCCGACGGTGCCGACGCGGAATTGTTTCAGTCCTTTGGTCGCCGCCTCGTACCGTTCGAGAAAGCCGAGCGCGCTTTTGGGCGGCGTGTCACGCCCGTCGAGCAGTGCGTGGCACACGGTCGGGACGCCCGCCGCGTCGAGCGCTTTCGCCAGCGCGCCGATATGGTCCTGGTGCGAATGGACGCCGCCGGGCGACAGCAACCCGACAAGATGGGCCGTGCCGCCGGATTTCCTCAGCTTGGCGATGAAATCCACGAGCGCTTTGTTCTTGGCGAGGGAGCCGTCGGCGACCGCCCGATCGATGCGCGGCAAATCCTGCATCACGACACGGCCGGCGCCAAGGTTCATGTGGCCGACTTCGGAATTGCCCATCTGTCCGCTGGGGAGGCCGACAAACGTCTCGCTCGCTTCGAGCAAGGCGTGCGGACAGTCGCGCAGGAAGCGGTTCCAGTTCGGCGCTTTCGCGAGGGCGACGCTGTTGTCGGCGCGTTCGCGGCGATGGCCCCAACCATCGAGGATACACAACACAACCGGGCGCGGCCGCCGCGCCGGGCCCACCGAAGACTTATCGCCTCTCATCGACGCGACTCTAAAGGAACGCCGCGTGAAAACAAATAGCGACGGGCCGCATCAGTAACGGAGTCAATCGATCCGCTCGCGTCTACCCGCGGCCAATGGAGCGGGCCGAGATCGAGGCCAAGCTGGAAATCGAGCACCGCGCGGTCGGCGTCGGACGCGTCGCCGCGCCGCGCCGCGATGCGCTGCCGCAGCGTATCGACCGGCGCGATGAGCCATAGCCCGGTGAACGGCACGCCGACACGCGCCGCAACCTTGGCGATGGCGGCACGCTCGCCCGGATCGAGAAACGCCGCGTCGGCGATCGCCGTGTATCCCGCCCCGAGTGCGGCCGCGGCCTGGTCGTACAGCACGCAGTAAATGCGTGCGTTGGTCGCCGTGTCGTAGGCGGCGGGCGGCAGGCGTGTTTCCGGCGCGACGCCGTGAATCCGCTTCCGGATTACGTCGCTGCGCAGCACGCGCGCGCCCGGCTTCGGCGCAAAGCCCGCCGCCAACGCTTGCGCCACCGTGGACTTGCCGGTGCCGCTGAACCCGCCCGCCGCGATGAGGTGCGGTTGCGCCGGGTCGAGGAACGCGAGCGCTGCGTCGAGATAGCGCGCGGCTGCCGTGGCGAGCTCGCGTTTTTCAGCTTGCTGTTCTTGCCGCGCCAACGCCGTGATGGAGACATGAGCGCGCACACCGGCCCGGATCGAGAGATAAAGCGGCAAGAGCGCCAAGGCGGCCTCGCCGCTACGGTCGAGATAGCGGTTGAAC
>JASHUX010000006.1 GCA_030039775.1 Alphaproteobacteria bacterium
TGACCGGTAGGTCCATTCGCGCAGACCGATCGACATGATCGTCCAGGGCTGGGCGAGGAGCTTGTTCCAGGCGTAGCAGCAGTGATCGAGGATATCGTCATAGGAGTGGAAAATTCGGTTGGAGAGCCAATTGTCGCGCATGAACTGCCAAATGTTTTCGACGGGATTGAGTTCGGGCGATTTGGGCGGCAGGGGCATCAGCGTGATGTTGCCCGGAACCTCGATCTTTTCTGAGAGATGCCAGCCAGCCTGATCGAGCAGCAGCACGGCGTGAGTGTTGGGCGCCACGGTGCGGGAGATTTCGGCGAGATGGAGCCTCATGGCGGCTGTATTGCAGCGGGGCAAGACCAATCCGGCGCCGGTTCCTCGCGCCGGGCAGATGGCACCGAAGATATAGGCCGATTTCGTCCGTTGATCGCGTGGCGCTGAAGGCCGCGTGCCGCGCGGTGCCCAGCGACGGGTGATCTTGTTCTTCTGCCCGACCCGGGCTTCATCCTGGAACCAGATTTCGATCGGCTTGCCCGCGGCATCGCGCTGCGCGATCTCATTCAGGCTGGCGAGGAAGTTTTTTTGAACGCCACCATGGCCTCAGCATTTTGGGCATAATGCCGGGGGCGTGCCGATAACTTGCGGTACCCCGCCGCCCGCAACTCGCGGCTCAACGTCTGTTTGCTGACGATAACGCCAAACTCCTCCCATACCCATTGGGCCAGATCGATGAGGCGCCAGCGCACCACGCCGTGAACCGCCGGGATCGGACCGCTTTCGAGGATCTTCAACAACGCGCCGCGCTGCTCGCCATTGAGACGCGGCGTGGCGCCAGGCGCCTTGCCGTTCACCAACCCAGACGGGCCTTCAATATTGAAGGTCAGCACCCAGTCCCGAACCGTTTGCAAGCCGACGCCGCCGATCTTCGCCGCCGCCGTCCGCGAACCGCCGTCATAGATCAAGGCCAGCGCCAGAAGACGTCGCGTCTGCGCCGCATCCGCCGACCGCTTCGCTTCGCGGCGCAACCGATTACCATCATAATCCCTCCGAAGCTGAACCGCCGCCGCCATGGCAAACTCCGTCTCGTTTGCCATCGTCAAGAATCAGGTTTCGCCCCTTTTGGGAATCCCCGCGTGAGTCTTCCTCACCAGGACTTGGTATAAGTCCGCTCCGGGAAAATTATTTTCAGTTCACAAGGGCCGCTTCATGGCCGGCATCATGGAGGCGGATTACTCGCACGGCGGAAGCATGCTTGACACGTTGATCGCGCGCTTCGGTCAACCGACAGACAGCGCCCACTATCATCGCTATCTCTGGCAAGGTCCGACGACAGCGATTGTGTATCTCTGTAGCAAACGGAACGACTATTGCCGCGTCGGCTTTATATCGGTGAAACTCAGCGCGGAGCAGCGGGCCGATCTCGGTAAATCCGCGCGCGAGGATCCGGACTTCTAAATCCTTACTGTCCCGCCAAGAATTTCTCGAAATCCTTGATACGCGCGTTGGTCAGCGCCGTGGCGCATTCCGATTCTTCCATCGCCCGGATCGAGCCGCCCTCCGATCCGGCCGTTTCGTAGAGGCATTCCTTGTCGCGATAAGCCACCCAGGCGCGCTGCGCGTCCCGGAGTGCGTTCTTCTCGTCGCCTTCTGCTTTCGCGGCGAGCTGTTTGTAAAGTTGGTTCAGCTTCGCATCGACGACATCGAAATCGGCCTTCGCGCACAGATTCATGCCGGTCTGCGTCTGATCGTTGCGGTCGCATTGCTCGGCGGCGAACGCGGGCGCCGGCAATGGCAGTGATGCGGCAATAAGCATGCGGATCATGCCGCCACCTGCGGCGCCGCGCGCGCGACAATCGATGCGGCATCGACGCCGGCGGGCAGCGTGCCGAACGCGCCGCTCCAGCCGGCGAGGCGGCTGGCGCAGAAAGCATCCGCGATCGCAGCGGGCGCGTGACGAACGAGCAGCGCGCCCTCCAGCGCCAGCACGAGCATCTCGGTCAGGCGCCGGGCCTGGGCATCGCTCGGTTTCGCCGCCAGCATCGTTTCGAGCTCCGCGACGAAGCCGTCGAGCCGCGGATCGCCGCCTTTCGCGGGCGCCAGCTCGGCGCGCAGCGCGTCCACTGTCTCCGGCGTGCGTTGCATTGCGCGCAGCACGTCGAGCGCCATGACGTTGCCCGAGCCTTCCCAGATCGAATTGACCGGCATCTCGCGATACAGTCGCGGCATGATCGATTCCTCAACGTAGCCGTTGCCGCCCAGCACCTCCATCGCCTCGCCAGCCAGCGCGATAGCGCGCTTGCAAACGAAGAACTTGGCCGCCGGCGTCATCAAGCGACGGAACGCGTCCTCGGCGGGATCGCCCTCGCGATCGAACGCGCGCGCGAGGCGTATCGCAACCTGCATCGCCGCCTCGGCCTCGACGGCGAGATCGGCCAGCAGCAAGGTCATCGCCGGTTGATCGACCAGGTTCTTGCCGAACGCGGCGCGGTGCTTGGCGTGATGGATCGCCTGCGCTACCGCCTGCCGCATCAAGCCCGTGGAGCCGAGCGCACAATCGAGCCGGGTGTAGGTCGCCATCTCGATCAAGGTCGGAATGCCGCGTCCTTCCTCACCGACGAGCCAGCCATAGGCGTTCTCGAATTCGACTTCGCTCGAGGCATTGGATTTGTTGCCGAGCTTGTCCTTGAGTCGCCGTAGCCGCAGCGCATTCTGCTCGCCGTCAGGCGTGAAGCGCGGCAGGAAAAAGCACGACGGGCCGGATTGGGTTTGCGCCAGCACCAGGAACGCGTCGCACATCGGCGCCGACATGAACCATTTGTGGCCGACGATACGATAGGGCTGGCCCGGCCCGCCGTTGCCGAGCGGCGTTGCGCGCGTTTCGTTGGCGCGCAGGTCGGAGCCGCCCTGCTTCTCGGTCAGCCCCATGCCCATCAGCATGCCGGTCTTTTCCCGCACCGGCGCGAAGCGCTTGTCGTACTGCCGCGAATAGATTTTCGGCAGCATCTCATTGGCGATATCGGGCTGACGCCGCAGCGCCGGCACCACGCCATAGGTCATGGTGATCGGGCATTGCACGCCGGCTTCGGCCTGCACCAGTAGCATCACTTTAGCAGCGCGGGCGATATGGGCGCCGGGTTTCGGCTCGGCCCACGGGGCGGCGTGAACCCCGGCGCCGACGCCGAGCGCCATCATCTCGTGCCAGGCCGGATGAAACTCGACCGCGTCGAGCGCGGCGCCGTAGCGATTGTAGTTGCGCAGGATCGGCGGGTTGGCGTTGGCGAGGCGGCCCCACTCGATGGTCTCGGCGCGACCCAGGGCGCGGCCGAACGACGAGAGATCGTCCTGCGCCCACGACGCGCCCTCGCGCGATACCGCTTCCTGCAATGCAGTGTCGGCGCGGAAGAGGTCGTAATCCTGCAACGGCGGCGGCTGATTCTTCACACGGTAGGCCGCGAAGCCGTCGCGCGCGGGGTCGTCGGTCATGCCGCTAGATTATATCGCGCCGCGGTCTGGCGCGAGGCGTACCGCTTAGTGCGACGTATCGCGGTCCCAATCCTGCTTCAGGCGGGCGGAGGCGCTGTCGAACGCAGCCTTGGCCTTGTCCCATCCGGCGGCGGTGGCATGCGCGACGCGGCGCGACGCACGCTTGGTCGCGGTCCAGGCCTGACGCAGGTCCTTGTCCGTGTCGTGCGCGGCCTGGTCGCCCTTGGCTTTAGCGTCGGCGGAGTATTTGTCGAGCTTCTGATGCCAATCCGCCATCTGGTCGTTCATCTGCTTGACGTACGCGTCCTTCGTCGCCGTAAAGTCGTCGGCGCGCGCGGTCAGGCCCGACGCGACCAGCAGCGTTCCGGCAAGGGCGAGTGCGAGAAAGGCTTTCATTCCGGTCTCCATCGATCAGGGTGCAGTCGACATTCACAACACCTTCAGCGCGCCTTAAATCCGATGATCTGGTAGCTCGCATTCTTATTTCCCGTGAGCGTCGCTTTCACCACGATCTTGGCCTCCGGCGAATACCAGCCGCTGCTATGGGCCGTGCCCCAAAAAATCCCCGACCACCAATCGTCGGCGCAGTCATAGCGATAGGTCCAAACCTCGCGACCATCGATGGGCAGCGGCTCGACGTCCTTGACCTGGCAGGTCGAGGTCGCCTGCCACCTGTTGCCGTCGGTCGCGGTGTACCCGCTGTAGGTTCCGCTCCATTTTTTGCCGACGGTCAATGGCCACGGCAGCGGCGGCAGAAAGGGCTTGTACATCGCCAGTACTTTGCCGTCCTCCGTTAGGATCTTGGTCAGTGCGAACCCGTGGCCGGCCGAGAAATAAACCAGCTTGTCCTGGCACTGCCAAATCAGATAGCCGCCGCGATCAAGGTCCTTCAGCTCCCAATGCTTGCATTTGACGCCGAGGAAGGACTCGGCGACGTCGAACGTGTCTCCGATATGCGGCGCCGGCGCCACCGCGGGCGGCGCTTGCGCGAACACGGGTTGGGCCGCCAACAATGCGCCGACCAACATAATCCAGCCCCTGAGCGGCATTATTCCCCCGTTGCGCGCGCGGCGATCGGCTAACATGCGAACGCGAGATTATTCCGAATGACCCTCCACCTGATCAAGCTCGCGGTTGGCGTCGCCGACTTGGCCGAGATGGCGCGACTGCAGAAGGACCGACGGCGGCAACGCGGCCGTTACGGCTTTTTCACCCGCAACATGCCGAAGCGCGTCGAGGAATTGCTCGAGGGCGGCTCGATTTATTGGGTAGTGAAGGGCCAGCTGCGCGTGCGTCAACGCCTCAAGCGCTTTCATCCGATGGAAGACGATTCCGGCCGGCCCTATGTGATTGTCGAATTCGACCGCACCTTGGTGCCGGTGGTGCCGCGCCGACATCGCCCGTTTCAGGGGTGGCGCTATCTAGATGGCAAGGACGCGCCGCCGGACGTTTCCAAAGGCGCCAAGGGCGACGACGACCTGCCGCCCGCCTTAGCCGAGGAACTTCGGGAGTTGGGGTTGTTGTAGGCAATTTCCCACATATCTGCCCACTAATTATGTGGGCTTTTATTAATTGACTCCCTGCCCATTCGGGATTATCTGACGGCCCGTTCATAACCGTTCCCCGCCAGCGGACGGATCGAAAAGGTGTCTGGAGCGTGACGACCGAAGCCCTGCTGCGCGAAATTTCCGAATATTGCCGCCGCGTCGGCATGGCCGAATCCACCTTCGGCCGGCTTGCGGTGAACGACGGCAAGCTGGTGAGCCGGCTTCGCACCGGCGCGTCCGTGACCATCGACACGATGGAACGTGTCCGCGGCTTCATCGGCTCCCCGGCCAACGCCGCCGGCCGGCGCGGCAAGGCGAAGACCGCGGCGGCGAGCACGTCGTCCCCCGCGATCGTCAGTGCTAAGCCGGGTAATGGCGCCGCGGCCAATCCCAATGGCGACGCCGACAAGAATTTCCGCTTTTACGACAACCGCCAGAAATACCTCTCCTTCGTCAATACCTGCTCCGAGAAGTGGGTGGTGGCGCAGCGCGTCGGGCTCGAACTCGACAGCATCCATCCACGCCCGCCGGCGGTGCGTGTGTTCGATGCAGGCATCGGCGACGGCACCGTGCTGACACGCGTGATGCGCGCGATGCACAGTCGGTTCCCGGCAATGCCGTTCTACATCGTCGGCAAGGAGATCAGCCTCGAGGATATCCGCCTCGCCTTGCAGAAGATGCCAGACCGGTTCTTCGAGCATCCGGCCTCGGTGCTCGTCCTCACGAACATGTTCTATTCCGAGGCGCCGTGGCTAGCGCCGAACTCAGTCAGCGCCGCCGCGAGCCTGGTGTGGCACGAAGTCGGCCTCACGGGCTCGACCGCGCATGAGTTCGAGGAGCAGATCACCGATCTCGAGCCGTTCCTCGCCGCTAACTGGCGCGCCAAAGTCAGCGCCGTGAGCGGCAATCCGATGTATGAAAAGCCGGTGGTGCTGGTGCTCTACCGCGAGGACTACAAATTTCTCCTCGACCAAGTCCGTCCGCAGCGCGGTAACGTTCGCGCCGACTACGATCTCATCATCGCGTCGCAGCCTTATCGGGCGCGTGCCTCCACCGAATTCAAGGCCAAGAAGGTGATTGCGCCGCTCGCGCGGGCATTGGGTCCCGGTGGCCGGCTGATCGCGATCCACAGCCATGGCGACGATCCGGCCCTCGAGATCGTGCAGAAGGTCTGGCCAGGCGAGAATCCGTTCCACACGGACCGTCACGCGCTGTTGCGCGCCACCAAGGAAGAGCTGGGATCGGCCGGACGCGACCTGAACTTCAACGCCTACGCCGACAACCGCTCGCTGTTCAAATACGAGATGCACACGCTGCCGACCGAGATCGCGGCGTCGATCGGCACATCGACGCTGTTCGCGGCGTGGAACGCCGCGATTTACGTGGCGCAAATCGAGGATCAGCGCCTCGAGGCGGTCATGAATAGCCACGCCTATCTCGATGCCACGAAAGAGGTGCTGCAGAAGTACGGCGGGCTGTGGTTTTGGGACGAATCCTTCGTCATCTCGCGCAAGCGGGAAACGGTCTAGCAAAGCGGGAGCGGAACAGTGAGCAAGCGCGACTATCTCTTCACCAGCGAATCGGTTTCGGAAGGTCATCCGGACAAACTGTGCGATTGCATTTCCGACTCCGTGGTCGACACGTTCCTCGCGGCCGATCCGCAGGCGCGTGTCGCTTGCGAGACCTTGGCCACCACCAACCGCGTGGTGATGGCGGGCGAGGTACGCGGCCCGGCTAAAATCACGAAGGACGTGCTGATCGACGTTGCGCGCCAGGCGATCAAGGATATCGGCTACGAGCAGGAGGGCTTCCATTGGCATCGCGCCAATGTTGAATGCCTGCTGCATTCGCAGTCGTCCGACATCGCGCAGGGCGTCGACGCCGCCGGCAACAAGGACGAGGGCGCCGGCGATCAGGGCATCATGTTCGGCTACGCCTGCACCGAGACGCCGGACCTGATGCCGGCGCCGCTCTATTACGCGCACGAGATTCTACGGCTCATGGCGGCCGACCGTCATGCCGGCAAGGCGCCGCTCCTCGGCCCCGATGCCAAGAGCCAAGTCAGCCTGCAATATGTCGACGGCAAGCCGGTGCGCACGACCTCGGTCGTGGTCTCGACCCAGCACAGCGAAAAGGCCGATCAGGACAAGGTGCGCGAAATCGTGCGCCCCTATGCCATGAAGGTGCTGCCACAGGGCTGGATGTGCGACGAGCAGCATTTCTACGTCAATCCGACCGGCCGCTTCGTGATCGGCGGTCCCGACGGCGATTGCGGCCTCACCGGACGTAAGATCATCGTCGACACCTATGGCGGCGCCGCGCCGCACGGCGGCGGCGCGTTCTCGGGCAAGGACCCGACCAAGGTCGACCGCTCGGC
The DNA here is from genome assembly GCA_030039775.1 of Alphaproteobacteria bacterium. GTDB lineage: Bacteria > Pseudomonadota > Alphaproteobacteria > ATCC43930 > CGMCC-115725 > JAATGI01. The sequence goes on from JASHUX010000006.1 coordinate 7,396, forward strand.
CGCTTATGCCGCGCGCTATCTGGCGAAGAACGTGGTCGCGGCCGGCCTGGCCGATCGCTGCACCATCCAGCTCTCCTATGCCATCGGCGTGTCGAAGCCGCTGTCGGTCTACATCAACACCGACGGCACCGGTCACGTCGACGAAGACAAGCTGGTGAAGGTCCTGCAGCAGGTGATGGATCTAAGCCCGCGCGGCATCCGCACCCATCTCGGCCTCAACAAGCCGATCTACCGCCGCACCTCGTCCTACGGCCATTTCGGCCGCAAGCCCGAGGCGGATGGCGGCTTCTCCTGGGAGAAGACCGACTTGGTCAGCCAGTTGAAGGGCGCGTTCTAGTCTTTGAGTTTTCTTCCCGTCGTCCCCGCGAAAGCGGGGACCCAGGGTAGGCGATGTATGCCTCTGGATCCCTGCTTTCGTAGGGGTGACGGATGATTCGGATCTCTCTTGCTTAGGAGCCACCATGGCCGTCGCTTCCGAGTACAAAGTGAAAGACCTTTCGCTTGCCGAATGGGGGCGCAAGGAAATCAACATCGCCGAGACCGAAATGCCCGGCCTGATGGCGACGCGCAAGGAATATGGGCCGAAGAAGCCGTTGAAGGGCGCGCGCATCGCCGGCTCGCTGCATATGACGATTCAGACGGCGGTACTGATCGAGACGCTGAAGGAACTAGGCGCCGACGTGCGCTGGGCCTCGTGCAACATCTATTCGACGCAAGATCATGCCGCGGCCGCGATCGTCGTCGCCGGCACGCCAGTCTTCGCGGTCAAGGGCGAAAGCCTCGAAGACTATTGGGAATACACCCACAAGATTTTGGAATGGGGCGACGGCGGTACGCCGAATATGATCCTCGATGACGGCGGCGACGCGACGCTGCTGGTGCATCTCGGCATCAAAGCGGAGAAGGACCCCTCGGTTATTGCCAAGCCGAGCAGCGAGGAAGGGGAATTCCTCTTTGCCGCGATCAAGAAGAAGCTCAAGGCGTCGCCCGGCTGGTACTCGAAGGTCGGCGCCGCGATCAAAGGCGTGTCTGAGGAGACCACGACCGGCGTCCACCGCCTGTACCAGATGGAAAAGGAAGGGCGGCTGCTGTTCCCCGCGATCAACGTCAACGACAGCGTCACCAAGTCCAAGTTCGACAATCTCTATGGCTGCCGCGAAAGCCTAGTTGACGGCATCAAGCGCGCCACCGACGTCATGATGTCGGGCAAGGTCGCCTGCGTCGCCGGCTACGGCGATGTCGGCAAGGGCTCGGCCGCATCGCTCCGCAATGCGGGGGCGCGCGTCATGGTGACGGAGATCGATCCGATCAATGCGCTTCAGGCGGCGATGGAAGGCTATCAGGTCGTGACGATGGAGGATGCGGCGCCCGTCGCCGACATCTTCGTCACCGCGACCGGCAACGTCGATGTTATCACGCTCGACCATATGCGCGCGATGAAAGACCGCGCCATCGTCTGCAACATCGGGCACTTCGACAACGAGATTCAGGTCGCGGCGTTGAAGAACCTGAAATGGGACAACATCAAGCCGCAGGTCGACGAGATCGAGTTTCCGGACGGCAAGCGCATCATTCTGTTGGCGGAAGGCCGGCTCGTGAATCTCGGCTGCGCCACCGGCCATCCGAGCTTCGTCATGTCGTCGTCCTTCACCAACCAGACGCTGGCGCAGATCGAGCTCTTCACGCAGAAGGGCCAGTACGAGAAAAAGGTCTATACGCTGCCGAAGCATCTCGACGAGAAGGTGGCGGTGCTGCATCTCGGCAAGGTCGGCGCGCATCTGACCAAGCTTACCGAGAAACAGGCGGCCTATCTGGGCATATCGCAGCAGGGTCCGTTCAAGTCGGACCATTACCGGTATTAGCTCTTGCCAACCCTTCCCGGCACGCGGGGGAGGGCAGGGTGAGGGGCGCCCGTTCCATGAGTGACGCATCGCTTCATTCCGCCATTGTCGGCCTCGTACAGGGCGCATCGCTGGAGCTGATGCCGCGCGACAAGGCCGCGGTGGATCGCGCCATCGAAAAAGCGGTGCCGGGTTCCGAGGTCTTCATCGCACGCGTGCCGGGCGACGCCCACGGCGCTACAGTCACGACGGCGAGCTTGCTGCACAAGGCAGGCTTCGATCCGGTCCCGCATGTCGGCGCGCGCTATTTCGAGAACGAGACGGCGCTTGACGACACCGTGGCGCGTCTCGTTGGCGAGGCCGGTGTCACGAAGGTTCTCTGCATCGCCGGCGACATCGACCATGCCGCCGGCCCTTTTGCCGCCAGCACCGATGTGATTGCGTCCGGCGTGTTCCAAAAGCACGGCATCACGCGCGTTGGCATCGCCGGCTATCCCGAAGGCCACGGCAAGATCGACATGCCGGTGCTGGCGGAGCACATGGCGAAAAAGCTCGAATTGTTGCGCGCACAGAACATCGCGCCGCTGATCGTGTCGCAATTCTGCTTCGAGGCGGCACCGATAGTCGAATTCTTCAGGCGTGTCCACGAGCGCGGCGTCGCCGCGCCGATCCGCATCGGCCTTGCGGGGCCGGCGAGCATCACCACGCTGACCCGGTTCGCGCTCCGTTGCGGCGTCGGCAAGTCGCTCCGCGCATTGACCAGCGGCCGCGGTGTGACCCGGCTCTTGACCGAGGCCGGACCCGAGGCCGTCGTCGCCGACTTGGCGCGCGCCAGGCTCGACCTCGAGCATCTCCATTTCTACACGTTCGGCGGCGTTTCCAAGACCGCCGACTGGCTCAATGCGGTCCGCGCTGGTAATTTCGCGGTGGGCGGCGACGGCACCGGGTTCCGGGTGAACCGTTAGCCACGGTCCTTTTCGCCGCTCGGATCGGGGCGGCGATGACGCAGACCAACGAACTCTCTCCGTTCGCAATCGTCTTGGCGGTGCGCGATCTTGCCGCAATGACCACGTATTTTCAGGACGCGCTCGGCTTCGCGGTAGATTGGCACGACGTCGAGGGTTGGCGTTATGTGTCGCGCGGCCGCGTCGCGTTGTTGCTGGGTCATTGCCCCGACGAAAAGCCCGCGCGCGATATCGGCGATCATTCGTATGTCGCCTATTGGGAGGTCGATGACATCGACGCGCTGCATACGGAGTTCATGCGGCGCGGCGGCATTGTCCTGAAGCCGCCGGCGGATCAACCATGGGGCCGGCGCGAAATGCTGATCGGAACGCCCGACGGCCACCGCATCATGATCTCGCAAAAGCACCAACGCCAACGCTGACCGAGGGGCGCGCATGAAATTCGAGCTTCGCCTGCAAGGCGGGAAGCGGTTCTTTATGTCGTCGCTCCGACCATCGGAATGCGGCGGTCTTCGTGCGTTTCAGATGCCGGAATTTTGCCAAGGCGGGCCGGAGCCGTGCGGCGAGGGCATACGCGGCACCTGGGAAGTGTGGCCGCTGGCGCAACTGCCCCACAGCGGCCTGCTGACGGAACCGATGTGCCGCCCGGTCGATATCGCGGAAAACACACCGGGGATTGGATTTCTCGGCTTTTTCCCAGACGATAAATATCCCGGCCACGGTCTGTCGCTCCACATTTTCTTATCGACGACCCTGCGTTCGGCGACCGGCCTTTCCGTGCTCGACGACTGGGTTCGGATTCTCGGTGAGACCAAGGACGATTTGAATCGCGACACCATCCTGCGGATGAATCTCGGCGCGGTGACCGAGGCGGAGGCCCAGAGATTTCGGTCGCGGAAAACGTTCGCCTCGACCGATCTCGGACTTGATGTCCGGCCACGTCCAGTGCAATGGGCGCCTGACGATTGAGATGACGCGCAAGCAGGATTGTACCGGAAAATCTGCTAGCGTGGCGGCGCCACCGTAAGGAGAGGGGACATGGGATCGGCCCTCAAGACCCAAATCGCCACATCGACCGAGACCACGATCACCGTCCGCGGTCGCGACCTCGTCAACGAGTTGATGGGCCACGTCAGCTTCACCGGGTTCGTCTATTTCCTCGTCTGCCACCGCGTCCCGACAGCGGACGAGACGCGCGTGCTCGACGCTTGCCTGGTCACGATCGCCGAGCATGGGCTGACGCCATCCTCGATCGTGGCGCGGCTGATCGCCGACAGCGTGCCTGGGGAAACGCAGGCCGCGATGGCGGCGGGCCTGCTCGCGGTCGGCAGCGTGTTTGTCGGCACGATGGAAGGGTGCGGCGCGATCCTGAAACGCGGCGTCGATGGGGGCGACGACCTCGACGCCTTCTGCCGAGACGTGGTTTCGGATTTCCGGGCGCGCCGCGAACCGATGCCCGGCTTCGGCCATCCCATTCACAGGCCGGACGATCCGCGCGTGCCGCGCCTCTTCGCCATTGCGACCGAGTGCGGTGTTAACGGCAAGTACGTCGCACTCCTGAAACGCATCAGTGCCGAGCTTGACCGGCAGGCCGGACGCCATCTCACTATCAACGCGACCGGCGCCATCGCGGCGCTCCTGTTGGAGATCGGCGTCCCGGTCGAAATTATGCGCGGCCTCGCCGTGGTGTCGCGGGCTGGCGGCCTTGCCGGTCACATCGTCGAGGAACGCGCCACCCATTCCGGCCGTCAGATTTGGAACATGGTCGAGCACGCGATTCCGTATGAGGAGCCGAAGGAATGATCGCCCTCCGCAAATTATTTTCGTCGTCCCTGCGAAAGCAGGGACCCAGAATAAACGCACGTCGTCTGCCCTGGCTTCCGGCTTTCGCGGGAATGACGGTGTTCGTGTTGCTAATGGGACGCGCCCAAGCCGGCGATGAAACCGGCACGATCGGCGCCGGCGGCTACGAGCGTTCGCACATCGCCTATGTACCGGACAAGCTGCCGACCGGTGCGCCGCTGTTGCTGGCGTTGCACGGCACCGGCATGAGCGGCGACCAGATGCGTGGCGTGACCGGCGGAGAATTCGATCGGCTCGCCGACGCGCACGGTTTCGCGGTGATTTATCCGACCGGCTACAAAAATACCTGGGACGATTGCCGCAAGACCGACACGACCGCGTCGAAGCAGCTCCACGTCGATGACATTGCGTTTTTCCGCGCCCTCGTGGCGCGCTTCCATAACACGCACGGCATCGACGTGCGCCGCGTCGTCGTCATGGGCTATTCCAACGGCGCGCAAATGGCGATGCGCGTTGCGCTCGAGGCGCCCGACCTGGCCGCCGCCGTCGCGGCGGTGAGCGCCAATCTGCCGGTCCCCGACAATTTCATCTGCCATCCGTCGGGCAGGCCGGCGGCGGTTCTGATGATGGACGGCACGGCCGATCCGGTGAATCCGTTTAAGGGTGGGGAGGTGGTTCTGTCTCATGGGCAAAGCCGCGGCGTGGTCATGTCGACCGATGATACCGCGCGTTACTGGGCCAAGCTTGACGGTTACGGCGGCGATCCCGAAACGGATACGCTCCCGCATCGCGATCCGGCCGACCCGACCTCGGTGATGGTGTGGGATTGGCATGAGACCGGCAAGAAGCCGGTCATCGCGTTCGTCGTGAAAGGCGGCGGCCACGTCGTGCCCAACCCGCATTTCCCGCCGCTGCCGATGCTGGGCAAGGTGACGCGCGACATCGACGCGCCGCAGGAAATCTGGGGCTTTTTCAACAGCGTCCTGAAGTAAATGACGGGTCGGCGCCGATCACTTTTTCTCGGTGCCGATCCCGCTCCACCGTCGAACCTTGCCGGTATCGAGGCCGAACAGATCGAGCGCACGGCCGACGCTTTGCGTCACCATGTCGTCGATGCTTTGGGGCGCGGCGTAGAAGGCGGGGACCGGCGGCGCCACGACCGCGCCCATTTCGGTCAATGCTGCCATGGTCTTGAAATGGCCGAGATGCAGCGGCGTCTCCCGTACCATCAGTACCAGGCGACGCCGCTCCTTCAGCACCACATCGGCCGCGCGGGTCAGGAGCGAGGTCGTGACGCCGCTTGCGATCTCCGACATGGTGCGGATGGAGCAGGGCGCGATCAACATGCCGTCGGTGCGGAACGATCCGCTTGAGATCGATGCCGCGACATTGTTCCGGTCATGCACCACGTCGGCGATGGCGCGGACGTCGGCGATGGCGTACTTGGTTTCTTGAGCAACCGTGATCGCGGCGGCCTGCGACAGAACGAGATGCGTCTCGACCGCGAGCTCGCGTAGCAATTCGAGCGCGCGGATACCGTAAATTGCGCCGGACGCGCCGGTGATGCCGATGATGAGACGGGGCTTGCCGCTCGTCTTCTCAGTCATGCGCCTTCTTACACCGGCGCCGTAGGCGCGTCACCGTCCCGGCGGACGCGAGATCAGGTTAGGAAAGAGCCCCGAAATCTTGACCCCTGACGCGGGCTGGTCTAACGATGGGCCAATTGATTGGGGTAGCCAACGAATTGTGTCGGCCCGATGGGAGGGCGCGTATGAGCGATGTGAAGACCGTGTTTGGCTCGTTGGCCAACTACCAGAAGGGCGGGGTCGCGATCATCGACGACGACCCGAAGAACTACGTCTTTTCCAACGTGTTCGAGGTTGCGGACAAGTCGAAGCCGTACGAGCGCGTCGCGGTCGGTAAGAATTTCCAATACGTCATAGAATGCATCCGCGCCGAGGGCACCTCGCCCTGGTACGCCTGCGCGCACGACGAGTTCGCGCTGGTGATGGACGGCAAGGTCGAGGTGCGTCTCGTGAAGCCGACCGATCCGCTGATGCCCGCGGACAAAGAAGGCGCGATCAAGCTTATGGGCGACCCGAAGGGCAAGAAAATGGGCCGCGTCGTCGCCGGTCGCGGGCATATGACGCTGCTCCCCAAGGGGTCGGCGTACCAATTCCACGCCGACAAGCCGTCGGTGGTGACCATCCAGACCATCAAAGGCGATGTCACTATCGAACGCTGGGCGGAAATCTGCCAGACCAATAGTTAAGCGAAGGAGCAGGACATGTCCGCGCAAACCGCTTATTCCGTCGACGCCTCTCAGCCCGATAACTACTACGGCTATCGCAGCTTCAAGAAAGGCAAGTTCGCGTTCCGCCGCGACGAGTATTTCGTCCATATCGACTGGCCGAAGGGCAGCCACACGCTGCCCGCCGACGCGTTCCTGCGCGCGCTCCAGCGCGACGTGGCGTGGAACTTCTTCTACGGCACCGTGAATTTCGACAGCGTGTTCGGCACGCTCAATCATTACGGCACCGTCGACATGTTCTGCGGCACCTTCAACGACGCCTATAAGGAAGGCGGTCTCGACTACATGGAGACCTACAAGTCGGAAGACTTGATGACGACCTTCAAGGCGATCCTCGACGATTGGACCAACGCCGGCTACGACCCGTTCGCGGCCCCCGAGGAAACCAAAATGGCGTTCGGCCGCAAGGACGGCGACAACAAGAAGGCGATCGAGCGGTTGCGTGTCACGGCGAACCGCATGGTCGGAATCCCCGGCGACACGCCGCCGCGTACCGACGCGATGGGCTATCCGGTCAACCGCCAGTTCGCCGATGTCGAGCAGGACAAGCCCGAGGTCTATCCCGAGCCCGGCTTCGAGAAAGAGGTCGCCGGGTTCAATCTGTTCGCCTATCTCTCGCGCTCCGACGTCACCTGGAATCCGTCGGTGTGCTCGGTGGTGAAGGAATCGCTCTACTGCCCGACCTCGGAGGAATTTACCCTCCCGGTCGAGCACGGCAACGACCGCGTCGAGTGGTTCATGCAAATGTCCGACGAGATCGTGTGGGTGGTGAAGGACAAGGAGACCGGCCGCCCGCGGGCGCGCGTCACCTGCAAGCCCGGCGACATTTGCGCCATGCCGGCCGACATCCGTCACCAGGGTTTCTCGCCGAAGCGCTCGATGCTGCTGGTGTGGGAGAACGCGTCGAACGAAATCCCAAAGCTCATTAACGAGGGCAAGGCGCCGGTCGTCCCGGTGAAGTTCTGACGCCCAGCCCAGGCCATGCCCGCGCCGCGTTTTGAACCGGAAAGACGAACCGGCCCAATCTCGTTCGGCCCGCCGCTTCGCTTCGAGGCCGACATCTACGATTGCGAAGCCGAGGGCACAATTCCCGACACGCTCCGCGGCACGTTTTATCGCGTCGGCCCCAACCGGCAGTACCCGGCTCGCTACAAAGACGATTCGCCGTTTAACGGCGACGGCATGGTGTCGATGTTCCGCATCGCTGACGGCCACGTACAGTTCAAATGCCGGTGGGTTCGGACGGCGCGGCTGATCGCCGAACAAGAGGCGCGGCGGGCGCTATTCGGCCTTTATCGCAATCAGTACACCAACTTCCCGGAGGCGCGGGATATCCCCCTCTATACCGCCAACACGCACATTTATTTTCACGGCGGCAAGCTCCTGGCGCTGAAAGAAGACGGCCCGCCTTTCGCGATCGATCCGCACACGCTGGAGACCGAGGGGCTATGGGATTTCAACGGCGCGCTTACCAGCGCGACCTTCACCGCGCATCCCAAGATCGACATCCACACCGGCGAGATGCTGGCCTTCGGCTACGAGGCCAAAGGGGACGCAACGCGCGACATCGC
>JASHUX010000231.1 GCA_030039775.1 Alphaproteobacteria bacterium
AACCGCTCCTCGGGCGATCCCTCACCGGTATTCGACGCGATCCTCGAGCGTGCGACGCGCCTCTGCGACGCCGCGTTCGGCGGCTTGCTTATGCCCGACGGCGAGTTCATCCAGTACCTCACGTTCCATAACGTGCCCAAGCCGTTCACGAATTTTCTGACCACCAATCGCGTTCGGGCTCGGACAATGTTCGGCCCGAACTGGGCGACCGGGACGGTCGTCAATATCGCTGACCTATCGCAATCCGAGGGCTATCGCCGACGTATCCCGCTCGCGGTTTCAGCCGTCGAAGATGGCGGCATCCGGGCCATGCTTCTAGTGCCATTGATGAAGAAAAACGCGTTCATCGGCGCCTTCACCGTCTATCGGCAAGAGGTGCGCCCCTTCACTGACCGACAGATCGCCATCGCGCAGAGCTTCGCCGATCAGGCGGTGATAGCGATCGAGAACGCGCGGCTCTTAAGCGAATTGCACGCGCGGACGAGTGACTTACAGGAGTCGCTCGAATACCAGACCGCGACCAGCGACGTCCTGAAGGTGATCAGCCGTTCGGCCTTCGATCTCGATAGCGTCTTGCAAACGGTGACGAGCGCGGCCCTGCGGCTGTGCCGTGCCGATTCCGCAGTTGTCTATCGCAACGAGGGCGGCGAATACCGTTGGGCGGCCGGCCAAATGCTGGTCCCCGAATACGAGGAGCGCGAGCGGCGAGCCGTGATCCATCCGGGGCCAGGGACGGTCGTGGGCCGCGCCGCGCTTGAGGGCCGCACCGTGCAGATCCTCGACGCTTGGACCGATCCGCTCTACGAAGCCAAGGACGACGCCCGCGTCGGCGACGTCCACACGATGCTCGGCGTTCCGTTGGTCCGGGACGACGCCATCGTGGGCGCTTTCGGACTTGGCCGCAGGCGCGTCGAGGCGTTCAGCGACCGTGAAATCGCGCTCGTGACGACCTTCGCCGACCAGGCCGTCATTGCGATCGAGAATGCGCGTCTTCTGACCGAGCTGCGCGAAAGCCTGGCACAGCAACAGGCGATCGCCGAAGTGCTGCAAGCCATCAATGCGTCGCCCGGCGATCTGATGCCGGTATTCGAGGCAATCCTCGACAAGGCGCACGCGCTGTGCGATGCGGAACGCGGGACGCTGTTCCTTTATGACGCCAGCGACGGCAAGATGAAAGCGGCCGTGGCACACCGCTATCCGGCGGACGTGGTCGAGTATTTGCGCGCCGGCGTGGACGTCGCGCCGCACCACGCGCCGCTATTTAGCGGCAACCACGTGCACATCCGTGACCTGGCCAAAGACAACCACACAACGGCAACGGGACGCGTCGTTTCCGGGCGCGGCGGGGTGCGTACCAATCTTCTCGTCCCATTGTTCAGAAACGGCGTCCTGCTCGGCATGATCTCGTGCAACCGCACCGAGGTCCGCCCCTTCTCCGACAAGGAGATCGCCCTGCTCGAAAGTTTTGCGGCGCAGGCGGTGATTGCGATGGACAATGCGCGGCTCTTGAACGAAATCCGGCAGCGCCAGGCCGAGTTGCGCGTCACGTTCGACAATATGGGCGACGCGGTCATCATGTTCGACGGCCTGCAGCGGCTGGTCGCGTGGAATCAGAATTTCCTCCACATGCTGGACATCCCCGCAGAATGGCTGGCGATGCCACGGACCTACAGTGATTTCGCGGCATATCTTAGGGAGCGCGGCGAATTCGGTGATACGCCGCCGCCCGACCTTGGCGCGCCTGACGGGGGCGAGGTCCGTCCGATCCGCTACGAGCGAAAGCGCCCCGATGGGCGGGTGCTGGAGGTGCGGCGCAATCCGGTTCCCGGCGGCGCCGGCCTCGTCTTCATCTATTCCGACATCACCGAGCGCAAGCTGGCGGAGCAAAGCATCCTCGCCGCGCGCGAGGCGGCAGAGAAGGCGCTCGCCGACCTGAAACTGGCGCAGGCCAACCTGATCCAGTCGGAAAAGATGGCGTCCCTCGGCGCGCTCACAGCCGGCATCGCGCACGAGATCAAGAACCCGCTCAACTTCGTCAACAATTTCGCCAACCTGTCGAACGAGCTCTTGGGCGAGTTGAAGGAGACGGCCGCGTCCGCCTTCGCCACTCTCGACGCCGACACGCGCGAGGAAGTCGACGAGACCATGGCGATGCTGACCGGCAATCTCGAGAAGATTCAGGAGCACGGCAAGCGCGCCGATGGCATCGTCAAGAGCATGCTAGCGCATAGCCGCGGCGGCTCCGGCGACCGCCGCGAAGCCGACGTCAACGCGCTCGTCGAGGAGTCGCTGAACCTCGCCTATCACGGTGCTCGTGCGCAGGACCAGAATTTCAACATTACCCTCGAGCGCGATTATGACAAAGCGGCGAAGCCGATCGAGCTGGTGCCGCAGGACGTGACGCGCGTGTTCCTTAATCTTTGCGGCAACGGGTTTTATGCGGCCAACAAGCGGCGCAAGGACGGCGGCGACGCTGAATTCCGCCCGGTGCTCAAGGTCGCGACCAGGGAGCTCGGCGACGCCGTCGAGGTGCGCATCCGCGACAATGGCACCGGCATTCCGCCCGACGTCAGGGACAAGCTGTTCCAGCCCTTCTTCACCACCAAGCCGACCGGGGAAGGCACCGGCCTCGGCCTGTCGATCAGCTACGACATCGTGACACAACAACACGGCGGCACGATCACCGTCGAAAGCGCGGTCGGCGACTTCACCGAATTTACCATCCGCCTGCCAAGGAAACGCTAGGCGCCGCAACGACCAATGAGGAATCGAACTGAAAATAACTGGTCATTCCCGCGAAAGCCGGCGTGCCGCTTGCGGAGCATCCACCCGGGAGCTCGGCCCGAACCTGCCGGGTGGCAGGTTCGGCGGCGAGCGCGCATTGAGCGTCACCCCGGGTCAAGCCCGGGGTGACGAGGAGATGACGTGATGCCGAATCCAACATTGAAAGACCGGGGAGGGTCATGACTGTCAGTATTCTTGTGGTCGATGATGAGCCCGACGTCGCCGACATGTTTCGCCAGCGCTTCCGCCGCGAGGCCCGGCAAGGCACCTATGTGCTGCACTTCGCCGGCTCGGGTGAAGAAGCGCTGGTACGTCTCGACGAGCCGATCCGGCCCGAACTCTTGGTGATCCTTTCCGACATCAACATGCCGGGCATGGACGGATTGACCTTGTTGCGCGAGGTAAAGCGACGCTGGCCCGAGCTGCCGGTGATGATGGTCACGGCCTATGGCGACGACGAGCGCCGCCGGCGCGCGAACGAATACGGCGCGATCGAATTCATCACCAAGCCGGTGGATTTCGATCATCTGAAGGCGCAGCTAACGCGGCTGCCCGCGGCACAGGCGTAGTACGGCGCGCGATGGCCGCCGCTCGAATCCTTGCCGTCGACGACGAGCCGGATTTCGAGCTGCTGATCACGCAACGGTTCCGTAAACAGATACGTGAGGGTGAATTCTCCTTCGCGTTCGCGGGCAACGGCGAAGAGGCGCTGGCGAGGCTCGATGCCGATCCGACTTTCGATCTGGTCCTGCTCGATATCAACATGCCGGTGATGGACGGGCTGACGATGTTGGCGAAACTGCGCGAACGCGAAAGCCGCGTGCGCTCGATCATCGTGTCGGCCTATGGCGACATGGCCAATCTGCGGACCGCGATGAATCGCGGTGCGTTCGATTTCGTCACCAAGCCTGTCGACTTCGGCGATCTCGAAACCACGATGCGCAAGACGCTCGCCGATGTTGCCCGCCTGCGCGAGCTGGAACAGCAACGCGCCGCCGCCGAGCGTGCGCGGCATAATCTGTCACGCTATTTCTCGCCTAATATTGTCGAAATGCTGGCGGCGCAGGACGAGCCACTGGGCACAGTGCGTCGCGAGACCGTCGCGGTGCTGTTCGCCGACATCGTCGGCTTCACCCGCATGGCCGAGACGATGGCGCCCGAGGCGGTAATGTCGCTGCTCCGCCTGTTCCACGAGCGTATGACGGCGCAGATATTCGCTTGTGGTGGTACGCTCGAGAAATATATCGGCGACGGCATCGTCGCCGTATTCGGCGTGCCAACCCCAGGCGCCGACGACGCAGCCAAAGCGCTCGTTTGCGCTGACTTGATGCTGACGGCGCTCGACGGTTGGAACAGCGAGCGGGCGGTCAAAGGCGAACCGGCGCTCGCGATCGGCATCGGCCTCAATTACGGACCGGCGGTCCTGGGCGATGTGGGCAGCGAGCACAGCATGGCCTTCACTGTCATCGGCGACACGGTCAACACCGCAAGCCGCTTACAACAACTCACGCGCACTCTTAAAACGCCCTTGGTCGTGGGCGGACCGCTAATCGCGGCGTTGCAGACCGAATCATCCGGTCGCGCAGACACGCTGCTGAGCCAGCTACACGACGGCGGCGAACAAACATTGCGCGGCCGAAGCGGCAGCATCCGAATCTGGACACGCCGATCCTAGCCGAATGTCTGGTTTCCTCTTCTGGGCACAAAGGTACACAGTCAGAATGACCTTCACAAATTGATGCTACGATTGTGAAAGACATATCGAGGAACTCCTAATTTTGGGACACGGGAACCTGAATGATCGAAGTCTCCGCATTGGGGGAGGAACCTATGCGCACTTTCGGCATGTTGGGAATATTCATCTTCATATTCGTCGCCCTTCCGGGGACCACCTTCGGACAAGACGGCCCAGCGGTCCCTGCGCCCCCGGGCGGCGAAAAGCCAGGCAAATTGGAATTACTTCATTGGGGTGATGAAGCCGCCGAGTACATTTGCAAAAAACTTTACGGTGAAAGTCTCCCGGGGGGACAAAAGGTTTTCGCCAAAAGGATTTGCGCTACCGTCCAGCATCCGCTTTTCGAGTTGATGCTGATTGAACCGGAATGGTGGAAGCGAAATGAGCCGTCTGCGCTGAAAGCCTGGGAGGATGAGGCTCTGAAAGACCTCAAGGAAAGGGCTTTGATGCAAGCAAGAAAGAAATCTCAAAAGGTTGACGATACCGAAGAATTCTATGCTCAAATATTTAAGCAGTGTCGCGTCTTCCCCGAGAAATGCAACTCATCAGTGGACGCTTTCGGTATGCAGCCCAAGAAAGACCCATGGTTTGAAAAGT
>JASHUX010000232.1 GCA_030039775.1 Alphaproteobacteria bacterium
AGTTCGTCGAAGCTGGCGAAAAACAGCATCTCATCATCGCCGAACAGGGTGTCGTAGCCGGTCGCGCGCTCGATGAGCACGGCCATGCCGTTGCCGGTCATCTGGGCCAGGCGGTCCGAAGAGTAGAGCGGCCAGTCCGCCCGGCGGCTGATATTGAGGCCGAGCGCCGCGCTTTCGAGCGCCGCCTGAAAATTGGCGCCACCGAGCCGGGCCCGGCCATGAAGCCCGGCGAGCAACGGCTTCACGCCCGGCAGCTCGTCCAGAAGCGCCGACATGAATTCGTCCATGTGCCAATCCGTGCCGCAGACCCGCCGCAACGGTTGGCCGGGATTGCCGCAGGCATAGAACAGGTCGAACGGCAGCGCTCCCTTGAGATGATTTTCGCCGCGCTCGATCGAGGGATCGACGGCGTTGGGCAGAAAGCCGACCCGCCGGCCGCCGGCGCGCAGTGCGCCTAATGCCGCGGGACCAGTCGACACGAGGGTCGCGTCGACCATGCCGAGCTTGGCTTCGAGACGTGCGACGTTTTCCGGCTCGAACAGCGGATCGACATTCCACTGCATGACCCGGACGCCGAGCACGGCGTTACGGATTTCCATCACCGTCGCCGGATCGATCAAATCGGCATGACCGAGCAACAGCAGGTCAGGCCGGTGCGCCCGACAATATTCCAGCAATGCCCGATTGACCCCGTTCCGGCCGAATTTGCTGTGGCCCATGATGGAACCGGCGCGGGCAACGTCGCGGTCCGAAAAATTCAGCACCAGGTGGCCATTGCGGATCAGCCCGTTGGACAGCTTGATAGCGGTGTTGTGCTGGAAGCCGCCGCCTTTCGTGCCGATGGTGAAAGCGGCGGCGTGAACAATGACGGCCATGCCCGATCATAGCCGATTCGCGGCTTGTCAGGTCCCATCTACTTAATCTAGTATTCCTATAGATATTATTTTTCGGAGTTCCGCAGCCGGCAAAAGCCCGCCTGGGACTCGCCAAAGTTCCTTCGCCCCTTTAAGAGCGAGAGGCGGCACGAAGGCGGGAGGAAGCGTCGTGGTGCACGGATACGGCCCGGCTTATATCGCGGCCGGGCTTGCCGTCGGCGTGCTGGTCGGCTTGACCGGGGTCGGCGGCGGTTCTCTGATGACGCCGTTGTTGGTGTTGCTTTTCGGCATTCACCCGGCGACCGCAGTCGGTACGGACCTGCTCTACGCGGCCGTGACAAAAACAGCCGGCACAGTCGTCCACGGCATCAACCACACGGTCGATTGGCGTATCGTGGCGCGGCTGGCGGTGGGGAGCATACCGACGACGGCTGTGACCCTCCTGGCGCTCGAACATTTCTCACCCCACTCGCACTCCTCGCCGCTGATCTCGACCGTTCTCGGCATCGCGTTGATCCTAACCGCCGTATCGCTATTGCTGCGACGGCAAGTGATGCGGCTCGCATCGCGCCGCGGCGGGGCGGCGCGGCCAGGCAACCACACGGTGCCGCTGACCATCGCGACCGGCGCGGTGTTGGGCGTGCTCGTGTCGTTGTCATCGGTCGGCGCGGGCGCGTTAGGCATTACCGCGCTGATCTTTCTCTATCCCAAACTTCCGACGGCGCGGATCGTGGGCTCGGACATCGCTCATGCCGTCCCCCTGACCTTGGTCGCAGGCGCCGGTCACTGGCTGATGGGCACGGTGGATTTCGGCATGCTGGGCTGGCTGGTGTTGGGATCGCTCCCGGGCATTGTAATCGGCAGTTACTTATCGTCACGGGTACCCGACGCATGGCTGCGGGCCGTACTTGCCATCACGTTGTTGGTGGTGGGAGGAAAGTTGGCCCTCTAGGCGGTGATGCTTTCCGCCTCGGGCATCGCGAGCATGTCGGCCAGATTGGTATTGTCGAGAATCCCTGCCATCGCGTCGCGCACCCGCTGCATCGTGCGGCGTACTTGGCAGGCCTTGAGATCGTCGCAATCGTCGCATGGACGATAGGCCGTCTTTGAGGCACAGCCGATCGGCGCAAGAGGACCGTCCAAAATACGGATGATGCGACCGACGGAAATCTCGGCTGGCGCGCGCGACAGAACATACCCGCCGCCGCGTCCCTTTCGGCTATGGACGATGCCCGCACGCCGCAATTCCAACAGGATAGCGTCGAGAAATTTCTTCGGAATGTTCTGGTCTTGCGCGATTTCCAGAATGCCGATGGGGCCTGAATCGGGTCGCGCCGCCAGATACAGCATTGCCTTCAAACCATATTTCGCTTTATTGGACAGCATCGAAGCCTAGACCATTTAGTCGATCATACTACTATATTTGGCCGGTTCGCCTTGATTCGCAAGGGGATGGCCGCGCCGCTAACCTGACGTCATCGGCAACAGGACATGTCGTTGCGCCGCATCGTTTCGATGCACTGGAACAATATCGATCCGGCAGTGGTCGCTGGCCAACGCCGCGTATTTGAAAAGCTCGGCTACGACGTGGCGCAGATCGATGCAACGGGCACGGCGCACGGCGCCTGGATCGACAGCGTACTCGCGGCGGCGCAGCCCGGCGACGTGCTCCTGCTCGTCGACATCGACGCGTTTCCGCTGAATCGAGCGATCGTCGAGCAGGCCTTCGCGGCCGCCGAAGCCGGCAGGATTTTTGGCGTTGCGCAAACCGCAAACCATCTGCCCGATCGCGACTTCATCTATGCCGGACCCGCTTTCCTTTGTCTGTCGCGACGGTCCTGGGAGGCGATCGGCCGGCCCAGCGCCACGGTCGACGCGCTCAACGATGTCGGCATGCGGATCGGTCGAGAAGCGGTCGCGCACGGCGTGACGATGGACTTGCTCTATCCCAATTTCGTGGCGATCCCGCGGTGGCGGCTGGGCGGCAAAGGCGTTACGGGCTACGGCACCTTTTACGGCGAGGGTGGTGTCTTTCACCTATTTGAGGCGCGACGGACTAATCGCGCCGGCCTGCGCCAGATTTTCGATTACGTGGTTGAGCAGGTTGTCGCCGGCGAAGAAATCGATTACGTCGCGCTTCACGACGAGGTCCATTCGGCCCGGTTCAAGCTCGGCGGGCTTGGTCTCTACTTCAAGCGTCGAACCGCCAAGACCGCCCGAAAAACTATCAATCGCCGCGGCGCGCACTGACGCTACTCGAAACCAACCCGTCCCCAGCGCAAGCCCGGTTCGGCACGCATGACGCGATACCGCGCAAACGCCGCCGCGAGTTGTCGAAGCGGACGCATCGTTTCGCGCACCAACCTGTTACGCAGCGTTTGTGACTTGACGCGGACCGGCTGTCCGCTGCGCATTTCCAGCTGCGGCGCCAACTTCCGCAAATGCTCCTCCTGCGCGACGATGCCGGGAACGGTCTGCAATACGGTCAGCCCGTTGCTGTCCAGATAGTATTGAGCGAACAGGAACCAATCGGCCGGCACGGCCATGGTGCGGGTCACTTCGAGCAGCTTCGCAGCCGCCCGACGGTTGATGACATAGCCGGCCGCGCCCATATAGGCCGACCGAAGTCGGCCAAGCTGTCGTCCCGCAATGCGGCAAGCATCGCCGAAGTCGATCAGTACGCGCTCGCCGACGCTTTCAAGCTTGACGATGTCGAAAGCCACGTCGCCAGCGTCGATTGCCGCGAGCAGCGCGGCAAAGTCGCGCCCGATATGCACATCGTCTTCAAAAACGACGCCATGCGACGCAGGCGAGCGCAACAGCGCACGCCATGCCTTGCGATGGCTCATGACCAAAGCGATCTCGTATCGCGTCAACTCGCGACTGTTACGTTCCGTCATCCGCCGGATAAAAGCGGGCGCCAGATGCGTGGCATCGACCGCACGCACACGGCGAAAGGAGACGCCCGCCGCGGCCAAGCCGCGCTCCATCCAGCGTAACCGCTCGGTCTGCCGATCGAGGTTGATGACGTAAACGTCCACGCCGGCAATCTAATCCATGCTCGTCCGCTTGTCCGTTGACATGGTGGAACCTGCCGATCACCCTTGGCCCAACAATTGGTCCGGGAGGAACGAATGAGAAAATCGATCGCGACGATCGCGGCCCTGATTGGCGCGGCGCTGACGATGGCCGCGACGGGCCATGCGCGCGCAGACGACAAGGCGCTGACAATCGGGGTGCTGACCGATCTGTCGAGCTTCGCCGCCAGCAGCATGGGGCCGGGTTCCGTCATCGCGACTCAACTGGCGGTGAAAGATTTCGGCGGCATCGTGCTCGGCAAGCCGATCAAGGTGATCTCGGCCGACATGCAATCACGGCCCGACCTCGCGGTCACGCTGGCGCAGCATTGGTATGACGTCGACGGCGTCGATGTCATCGTCGACGTGCCGGCGTCCGCCGCCGCCATCACCATCCAGCGCATGGCTTATGAAAAGCACAAATTGCTTTTGGCGACGGTGGCCGCGACGACCGAACTGACGGAAAAGGCCTGTACCCCGACCGGCGTGCATTGGGGCCTCGACACGCTCGGCACCGCCACGACCATGGTCACCGCGTTCAAGCAAGACAACGTCAAGAGTTGGTTCCTGATCATGCCCGATTACGCCGTCGGCAAAGCGGTCGCTGGCGCAGCGACGGCCGCCATCGCCAAAACGGGCGGCAACGTCGTCCAGACCATTTTCTTTCCGCCCAACAGCGACGATTACACGAGCTATTTGTTGAAGGCGCAGCAATCGGGCGCCGACGTCATCGGCGTCGGGGCGATCGGCCGCGATCTCGTGACGTTGATCAAACAAGCCGGCGAATTCAATATCCTGCCGTCGTCGAAACAGCGCCTTGCCGCGTTCCTGATGAATCTCTCCGACGTGGACGCGGTCGGGTTGAAGGTGCTGCAAGGCATTTGGCTGGTGCAGGATTTTTATTGGGACAGCAACGACCAGACGCGGGCCTTTGCCAAGGAATTTCTCCCGATCCACCACAAGATGCCGAACTTCACCCAGGCTGCGAACTATTCCGGCGTGACGGCTTATCTGACGGCGGTGAAGGCGAGCGGCAGCGACGATCCTGAAAAAGTGGTGCCATGGATGAAGTCTCACTCGCTCGATCATTTCGGCAAGCCGACGACGCTACGCGCCGACGGCCGCGCTATGTTTCCGGTCGAGCTCTATCAAGTGAAATCGCCAGCGGAATCGAAATATCCGTGGGATTATTTGAAGCTGGTGAAATCCATTCCGGCGAACCAAGTCTTTCCGCCGCTGTCAGAGAGCCAGTGCCCCTATCTCAAGAAGTAGTTGGGCCACGTATCGGCGCGGCGTCGCTCGGGAAGGTTGACGACTCGACGCTTCGCCGACTTGCCACACTGAAGATTGCCATTGTCATCGCGTGCGGCCTTGGGCTCGCACTCTCGGCACCGCTCTGGATTGGACCGCGTAGCTATCCAACAGCCCCCCTTTGGTCGGGCCTGCCGCCTCTTAGCCATCCGTTCGACCAAATTCTTTATTCGATGATGCTTCTCATCGCTGTCGCCATTGTGGTGGCTACGCGACCGCAGTTCCTCATCGCCGCGTTTCTGGCAATCCTCGCGGTGTTTTGCGTGTTCGATCAGACCCGCTGGCAGCCTTGGCTCTTCCTTTATGTCGCGATGCTTATCGCCTTAGGCCTGTTCTCTTGGCGGCAACAAGACCGCTACGCTCAGCAGCGTGTGCTCAACGTCGCGCGATTAATCGTCGCCGCCACGTACTTCTTTGCCGGCGTACAAAAAATCAACTGGAACTTCGTCGAAATCGATTTTCCCGCGCTCGTCGAACCGATAACGGAGGCCGTGCCGACACTCGTCAAGCCGCTCTATTACGCGGGCATGGCAGCACCGCTCGTCGAAGCGGCATTCGGGCTCGGCTTGTTGACACGTCGCTTCCGCCGCGTTTCCTTGATCGCCGCCGTTAGCATGCACGCGTTGATTTTGGCGATGCTCGGTCCCTTCGGTCAGAATTGGAATTTCGTCGTCTGGCCCTGGACGGCTGCAATGGCGGTGTTCGATATTTTGCTATTCGCCGGCCTCGACGATTTTTCGCGCCATGAAATCGTGCCAACAAGGCCGCTGTTTCTTCAGGGCGCGACTTTGCTGCTGTTCGGCATTTTACCAATTCTGAGTTTTGTCAATTTGTGGGATTCTCTTTTGTCGTCGGCAATCTATTCGGGCAATCTCACGGAGGCGACTGTTTACGCATCCGACTCGGGCTATGGCGCACTTCCAGAGAGGTTACGCGGCCATTTTCAGCGCACCGCGCCTAACACATACGTCGCAAATATCCAGCGATGGACTATTGAGGAACTGCACGTGATTCCCTATCCAGAAACTCGGGTCTTTAAGGCGGTAGGGCGGCAGTTGTGCCGATTTGAGCGCGACCCCAATCAGCTGGTGCTGGTGGTGCGCGAGCAACGCCTTTTGTTTAGCGCCCCGGAAACGGGTTATCGGTGCGATCAATTGTAGTGACAGCGGAGGCAACGAATGCCCAATTTCCAATTGGTGAGCTATCAGGCGGGCGACGGCGTGCGCGCGGGCGCGGTGGTCGAAGGCCGCGTCTTCGACCTGGCCAAGCTTACGGGCAACACGGCCGACGACACGGTCCGGGGCCTCTTGGCCGATTGGCCGCGCGGGCACGACCGCATCACCGATGCGCTTACCCGCGGCACGCAACCCGCCAGCATGCCATTGAGCGAAGCGAAACTGTTGAGCCCCGTGCTCTATCCGTCGGCAATTTATTGCGCTGGGTCGAATTATCAGGACCATGCCAACGAGATGGCGGCGCGGTCGGGCCGCGGGCCGGAACCCGATCCGCACACGCTCGGTCTCAAACCGTGGCATTTCATCAAGGCAACGACAGCGGTGACGCATCCCGGCGCGACGGTGACCCTTCCCCGCGCTGCGAAGAACGTCGATTGGGAAGCCGAGCTCGCTGCGGTCATCGGCCGGACCGCGAAGGATGTGCCGGCGAGCCGCGCGCTCGACCATGTCGCCGGCTATCTCTGCGCCAACGATTTGTCGGCGCGCGATCTCGGGACGCGAGAGGGCTTGCCGCCGACCAACCCCTTCCGCTCCGACTGGACCGCGCATAAGAGCTTCGACGGTTCATGCCCGCTCGGGCCGTGGATCGTGCCGGCGGATCAGATCGGCGATCCGCAAAAGCTCGGCATCAAGCTCTGGGTCAACGACACGCTGAAGCAGGATTCGAACACCGCGCACATGATCTTCACGCTCGCCGAGCAGATCGAGCATCTCTCGTCGCGGATCACGCTGCACCCCGGCGACATCGTGCTGACCGGGACGCCCGCCGGGGTCGGCGCAGGGCGCGGTGAATTCTTGAAACCCGGAGACACGGTAACGATCTGGATCGAAAAGGTCGGCACGCTCATCAATACGATGGCATGAGGCATTGCCATGACCGAATCCGTCCTAAAGCTCAACTACCTCTCGCACGGCACGCTGGAGAGTTACGACATCGATAAGAGTCGCAAATTCTATGAAGAGTTCCTCGGCCTCGAGGTGGTGCAGACC
Source organism: Alphaproteobacteria bacterium (assembly GCA_030039775.1). GTDB lineage: Bacteria > Pseudomonadota > Alphaproteobacteria > ATCC43930 > CGMCC-115725 > JAATGI01. The sequence goes on from JASHUX010000232.1 coordinate 7,489, forward strand.
AGTCCGCGCTCGCTCATGATCCGCCTCGGTGGCACCAACACCATCGCGACCGTGCTCAATCCGAAAAAAGCGCTGATGCCGGTACTCAATCACAACGGCCTCGACGTCGCGACGCGCGAAGAGGTCGATCGCGCCCACGCCATCTGTGCCGAACAACAGGAAAAATGGGGCATCAAGGCGGTGACGCGGCCCTCGGATCAGCACGGGACCTACAGCTTCTATCTGCGCGATCCAGACGACAATTGGTGGGAGATCCTCACCAACCCGAAAGGCGGCTACGCGTGGATGTTCAACAAGGGCGCCGACATCGACAATTGGGGCGCGGGTGAGGAAGCCGGTTACAACCCCAACAACTTCACCAAGCGGCGATTTAAGTAGCGTCCGCTACACTGCAATGTACTGGTTGGCCTCGAGCCAACCGGGAATTTTGTCGCCGCCGAACGGCTTCGAAATGAAATAGCCCTGCGCCGCGTCGCACCCGGCATTCGCGAGAAGCCGGAGCGCGTCTGCGGTTTCCACACCTTCCGCGACCACTTTCAGCCCCAGCCGGTGCGACAGATCGATCACGGCGTAGACGATCGCGGCGTTCTCTTTGGAACTGGTACAATCGATGACAAAGCTCTTGTCGATTTTCACCTCCGAGAACGGCAGACGCTGCAATTGCGACAGCGAGGAATATCCGGTGCCGAAATCGTCGATCGACAGGCCGACGCCTTTGATCCGAAGCCGCGTCAGCATGTCGGCGGCGCGGTCCCGCCCGACGCGCCACGCGTCCGAGGAACGTGCCGACGGCCGGCTCGTCGTCGATAATGAGGAGCCGTCCGGCGGAAGCCGCTTCTTTCGCGTCGTCCATGATTCAACCCGATTATTTTTCGCGAAAGAGTATTTCTCGTAAAAGATGTATCCGCAACAACACACTGGTTAATGGCGGCCATCGACTGCCGTTAAGGATTAACCTTTGGATCGCCTAAACGAACCAAACCTTAGCCGAGCGCAATCAGCACCTTGCCGACGTGTTTCTGCGACTGCAGGTGATGGAACGCCGTCTTGACGTCGGCGAACGGAAACACTTTGTCGATCACCGGCTTCATGGCGTTGACCGAGATCGCGCGGTTCATCGCTTCGAACATCTGCGTCGAGCCGACCGAGATACCCTGAACGTTGGCGCGTTTGCCGAGAATCAGCATCGGATTGGTTTCGCCCTGCGGCCCCGTCAGCACGCCGATGAGGCTGATCTTACCGCCGCTTTTGATCGCGCCCAGTGAGCGCGTGAAGGTGCCGGCGCCGCCGACCTCGACCACTTGATCGACGCCGCCGCGCGTGATCTCGACCGCTGCCTTGTCCCATTCCGGCGTGGTCTTGTAGTTGATGCCGTGCGCCGCGCCGAGTTTCTTCGCGTGCGCAAGTTTCTCGTCGCTCGATGAGGTTGCGATTACCTCCGCGCCGAACATACGCGCGAATTGCAGCGCGAAAATCGAGACGCCGCCCGTCCCTTGCACCAGCACCACCTGGCCCGCCTTGGTCTCGCCGTGCTCGACCACCGCGTTCCACGCGGTGAGGCCGGCGCACGGTAGGGTCGCGCCTTCCTGCGCCGAATAGTGATTCGGCAGTTTCACCGTGCCGGTTTCCTCAAGCAGGACATATTCGGCGAGCATGCCGTCGACGCCGCCGCCCATCGCGTATCCGCCGCTGTCACCCGGCGGCGTGCCGCCTTCCCAGCGTTGGGAAAAATTCCCGGCGACCTTATCGCCAACCTTGAAGCGCGTTACCTCGGCGCCGATTTCGACGATCTCGCCGGCGCCATCCGATAGCGGGATCACGTTCTCTTTCATCGGCATGCGGTAACTGCCCGATACGATGGCGAGATCGCGATAGTTCAGCGAGCACGCGCCAACCTTCACCAGGACTTGCCGGCGGCCGGGCTTGGGTTGCGGCAGATCGACCAGCGTCAGGCCGTCGATGCCTTTCGACTTCACTTGATACGCGCGCATTGATTGCCTCTCCGTCTTCTGTCTGCTTTTCCCCCAATCGTCATTGCCGAGCTTGACCCGGCAATCTCAAGCAAGCGACGGGCCCGTCGGATTGCTCTGACCCCCGGATCAAGTCCGGGGGTGACGAATAGGGGTGATGTCGAACCTTCAATTGCCTCACACCGTCAGAACGATTTTGCCGAAATGGCGGTTGGCCTTCATGTAGTCGAGCGCGGCCGGCACCTGGTCGAGCGGAAATTCCTTGTCGATCGGCAGGCGCAGCTTGCCGTCATCGACGAAATCCCACAAATCTTCCTTCATCCGCCGCGCGATCTCGCGTACTTCATCGAGGCTGCGCGTGCGGAAGGTGACGCCGATATAATCGATGCGCTTCAACGCATGGAGATTGTAGTCGAAGTCGCCGCTTTGCCCGCCGAGCCGCCCGACATTGACGATGCGCCCGAGGATCGCCGCGGCGTGCATGTTGC
>JASHUX010000233.1 GCA_030039775.1 Alphaproteobacteria bacterium
TGGAAGGACGTCTTTAAGAAATATCCCAACATCCACGTGCTCGAGGGCGAGCCCGTGCCGACCAACTGGGATCCGGCCTTGGCGCAACAGAAGACCGCGGCGCTGATCGCCAAGTATCCCGAAATCGACGGCATCTACAGCGAGACCACGGGGCCCGTCCGCGCGTTCCTGGCGGCCGGCAAGCCGGTGCCCGCTTATGTCGGCCAATCCCTGATGGATCTGTCGTGCCTCGCCGCGGACAACCGGGCGAAAATGCCCAAGATGGCGAGCATGGACGCTCACACCTGGATGGTCCGCTTGGCGTTGCGTAAAGGCGTCGCTGCGGCCGAGGGCATCAACAACCTCGAGCCTTCGATCATCACCATTCCGTTCACCGAGGACAACACTTCGAAGAACCCGAAGCTCGCGATCAAGTGCGACAAGCAGATGCCGGCGGATTCGATTCCGTCCTCGATGTTGAGCCGGACCGAACAGCTGACGGCGCTCGGCGGCCAGTAAGAAGAAGCATTCAAGCCCCGGCCCTCCCTGCAGGAGGGCCGGGTGCGTTGTTGGGGGTGTAAAGTCGCGCCATGACGGACGGGGGAACCGGGCGTCTGCGCCTGCCGAGTTTAGGGGACTTGGCCGACCTGCCCCTGGCCGCCAAATCGTTTATTGCAACGGTCGTCCTGGTCGTGATCGGCGCAATCCTCGCGCCGAGCACGGTCAATTCCGCCGCCATCCTCTCGACCCTGCCCTATTTCGCGATCCTGGCGATGCCGTCGATCGGCCAGCATCTGGTGATCCAGCAGCGCGGTCTCGATCTGTCGGTCGCGGGCATCATGTCCTTCACCGCCGTGGTCGTGACCAAGCTGCCGGACGGCAGTACCCATTTCGGCACGGTGATGTTCTGGCTGGCGGCCGCGCTCGCGGTCGGCGCTTTGTGCGGCGCCATCACGGGCGCGATCGTGACCTATCTCTTCGTGCCGCCGCTGGTCGCGACCATCGGCATGAACGCGATCCTCTACGGCCTTACCTATTGGGTTTCGACCGGCGCGTCGGTGCAGGCGCCGCCGATGCTGGTGCAGTTCTTCGAAGGCGTCATCCTGTATGTCCCGAATACGATCTGGGTGCTGGCGATTGTCGGCGCCGTCGTCGTGTTCGTCTTGGCGCGGACGGTAATTGGGCGGCGCTTTATCGCGGTCAGCGTCAATCCCGCTGCGGCGCACGCGGTCGGCATCCCGCTCAAGACCTATAGCCTTCTCACCTACACGATTGCGGGATTCCTCTATGCCGTCGGCGCGGTCATGCTGTCGGGCTATCTCGTATCGCCGACCGTGCTGTGCGGCCTACCCTATCTTCTCGGCACGATCGCGGCCGTCGTGGTCGGCGGCAATCCGATCGGCGGGATCACCAAGGGCAGCGTCGTCGCCACAATCATTGGCGCGTTCTTCCTGACCTATCTGGCGCAGCTCGTAACCGCATTGGGCTTCGGCGGTTCGGCCGAGGACCTGGCCGACGCGATCATCGTCATCAGCGGCGTGGGATTGCCTGAAGTGGCGCGGCGACTGCGACATGCGTGATTCCACAGTGAGTTCGCTCTTGCGGTTGACACCGCCACTGCCGGTGATGGATTTGCACCGCGTGTACAAATCCTTCGGTCCGGTGCAGGCGCTGAAGGGCGTCGATCTCGTGATCATCCCGGGTGAGGTCCACGCCATTGTCGGCGAGAACGGCGCCGGCAAATCGACCCTGATCGGCATTGCCGCCGGCGTGCTGGCGGCCGATTCCGGCACGATTCAGTTCGACAACAAGCCGGTCGCCGCGCCCAATCCGAAATCGATGCGCGAGATCGGCGTGTCCGTGGTCTATCAGCATCCGGCACTCGCGCCCGACCTGACCGTGCTGGAGAATCTCCAGCTTGCGGCGCCGACGCTCGATGCGCGCGCCGCAGACACATTGATTGCACGCGTCGCGACGCCGCAATTGCAAATGCCGGTCAATCGGCGCGTCGCGGAATTGTCGTTAGCGCAACGCCATATCGTCGAATTGGCGCGCGCGCTCGCCACCAATCCCAAAGTCCTGTTTCTCGACGAGCCGACCGAGCCGCTGCAACAGGCGGACGTCCGCAAGTTGTTCGAGCTGATCGCCGAGCTGAAAGGCGCCGGCGTCGCCATCGTCTATGTCTCCCATCGTCTTCACGAGGTCGACGAGCTGGCGGATCGCATTTCCGTGATGCGCGACGGCGAGATCATCGACCGCCGGCTGGCGCGCGCCATCACCGCGAGCGAGATCGTGACGCTGATCGCCGGCAAACCGCTCGCCCAGATCTTTCCGCCGAAGGCCGCGGGCCACGGCGAGCTTCTGTTCGAGACTCGCGGCCTCACTGGTCGCGGCTTCGACCACGTGGACATGACGGTCCATAAGGGCGAGATCGTTGGTCTCGCCGGCATCGAGGGCGAGGGTCAGCGCGAGTTCATCCGCGCCGCCGCCGGCATCGATACGCGCGACGCTGGCGACATCACGTTGAACGGCCGAGTCATCCGCGGCGAGGGACCCGGGGCGTTACGCAAGGCCGGAGTCGGCTTTATCTCGGACGATCGGCACAAGGAAGGCGTGTTCCTCAATCTGACCCTCCGCGAGAATCTCGGTCTTGGTTTTCTGGGCGCCATTTCCCGCTTTGGCGTCATCGATCGCACGGGCGAATCCAGCAAGGCCGCAGGCATCACTGAGGCCTTGCGCATCCGCACACTGTCGATCGAGGCCGACTTGTCGCAACTCTCCGGCGGCAACCAGCAAAAGGCCCTGTTTGGCCGCGAGATTTCTGCCGAGCCCGCGGTGCTATTGGTCGACGAACCGACCAAAGGCGTCGATATCGGCGCACGGAGCGAAATCTATCAGCGTCTGCGCGCTGCGGCGGATCGCGGCCTGGGCGTTTTGGTGTCGTCGTCGGACGGCATTGAGCTCGAGGGCCTCTGCGATCGCGTGCTCATCTTCGCGCGCGGCCGTGTCGTCCGCGCCTTGTCGGGTCGCGACGTGACCGACGCCTCGATCACCGAGGCCAATCTCACCGCGACCGTGTCGCGCGCCGCCGCGACGCCCGGCACCGCCGCGCGCGGCGATGGCTTGCATCGGCTCCTTGCCAGCGACCATTTCCCGGCCATCGTGCTCGCGGTTCTGACCGTGATCATCCTGGGCGGCACGCAAGCGATGAACGGTTATTTCCTGTCGCCGATCAGCGTCAAAAGTATCCTGTCGTTTCTCGGTATCGTGACGTTCCTCTCGATCGCGCAGCTTGCGACGATCTTGGTCGGGGCCATCGATCTGTCGGTCGGTTCGCTTGCCGGCCTGTGCGTGGTCGGCGCCTCGTTCCTTACGCCCGACGGTGCCGACGGCTGGTCGCTGATTGGCGGCACCATCGTCGTCATTCTCGGCGCGCTTATGTACGGCGTGCTGCAAGGCGTCACGATCACCTATTTGCGCTTGCCGGCGATCGTCGTGACGATCGCCTCGTTCATCGGCTTGCAGGGTATTTCGCTGCTGCTGCGCCCGACCGCGGCCGGCGAGATCGCCGACGAAATATCGGACACCGCGCAAATCCCGGTTCTGTTCCTGCCGCTGGCGATGGTCCTGACGCTGTTGGTCGTCGGCGGGTTGGAGGCCGTGCTCTATCGCACCGGCAGCGGCCGGCGGTATCGCGCGGTGGGCTCCAATCCCTTGGCTAGTCTCCGGCTCGGTATCGACAGCCGGCGCCTCATGGTCGCGGCCTTCGCGCTCTCGGGCCTGCTGACGGGGATCGGTGGTATGCTGCTGGCAGGCCAAGTCGGTATCGGCTCGCCGTCGACCGGCACGGACTATACGCTGATGAGCATCACGGTCGTGGTACTGGGCGGCGCCAGCGTCGCCGGCGGACGCGGTTCGATCCTATCGACGTTCCTTGGCGCCGCTCTGGTGCAAGCTACGTCGAGCGCATCGTCTTTTATCGACGCCAACTCGTCGGTGCACTATGCGGTGATCGGCGGCTTGACGTTGCTGGCCGCGATCTTCTTCAGCCTGGCACGCCGTCATCGCATCGAGCCGCGGGCGTAGCTAGACCAACGCCTCGGCGGCTCTGCGCCGGCGCGCGCGATCGACGACCGAGTTCAGCGCCAGCGCCGCCAGCAAAATCGCGCCGTACGCGATCTGGATGTAGTAGATCGAGACCTGCGCAAGCGAAAACAAATTCTCGATAAGGAACAGAAGCGCGCCGCCCGCCGCCGCGCCGAGCAAGCCGCCCTGCCCGCCGCTGAACGCGACGCCGCCCAGCGCCACGCCGGCGATCGAGGTCAGGATGTACGGCGTTCCGATGGTGGGATCGGCGGCGCCGATGGTCGCGGTGAAAACGATGCCCGTGATTGCGGCAAGCACGCCGGCGATGACGAACGCCATGATCCGGACCCACATGACGTTGATGCCCGCGGTGTAGGCGGCGCGGATATCGCCGCCGACCGCCAGCAGGTTGCGCCGGTAGGCGGTCTTGCCGAGGAGCCACCATGCCACCGCAATCAGGATGAAGACGAAGAACACGCCGGGGACGCCGAAGACGCTGCCGGAAATCACCCGCATCCACGGCGGCGCGCTGCCGCCGGAGATCGGCAGCAATTCGAGCGTCAGGCCCTGATAGGTCAGGAACGTACCGAGCGTCGCGATGATCGGTTGAACGCGGACGACGGTCACAAGGAAGCCGTTGATCAGACCCGACACCACGCCGATGGCCAGCGCGATGGCGATCATCGAGAACGGATCGGTGATGCCGAGATCGGGCAAGGTCATGGCGAGCACGGCGTTGACCAGACCCGCGAGCGGTCCGACCGAGAGATCGAGATCGCCGTTGCCCGACATGATCGGCACGGTCTGCGCCCAGGTCGTGATGATGAACGGCGCCGCTCCCAGCAGCACCGGCCGCCAATTGTCCTGGCTGATGAAGATTGGATTGGCGATGATATTGCCGACGAACAGCAGCGCAAAGCCCGCCAACGCCGGCCAGTAATAGGCGCCCCAGTCGATCTTGAATTTCATCCCGCCCCCCTGGCCGCAGCCGTTTGGCCGAACATCGCCGCGATCAGCGCCTGCTCGTTCAGCGCCTGACGCTCGATCACCGCGAACAGCGAGCGATTGTGGAATACCGCGACCCGGTCGCACAGCAGGCACAGTTCGGCGAGCTCGGTCGACAGTAGCATCACCGCGCCGCCGGCGGACGCGAATTGTTCGAGAATCTTGTAGATGTCCTGCTTGGCGCCGAGATCGACGCCCCGCATCGGATCGTTGAGCACCAGAACGCGCGGCGTCAGGGCGAGCAAGCGCCCCAGAAATACTTTTTGCTGATTGCCGCCGCTCAAGGCCGCGACCGGCGCGGCCAAACCCGGCGTTGTAACATGCGACTGGGCGATGAGGCGCATTCCTTCGGCACGTCGGCGCGCCTCCGCCAGGAGGCCCAGCCGGGAAAAGCGCCCCAGCGCGGAGATGGTCAAATTGTCGAGCACCGACAGCGGCGCGAAAATACCCTGCGTCTTGCGCTCGCGGGGCAGATAGGCGATGCCCGCGCGCGCGGCGTTGAGGAACGACGTGACGACGCCTCGATCGGTCTCAACCGCGCCTTGCGCCGGGTTGCGCAGGCCGGCGACGGCTTCGATGAACGCGACCTGCCCGTGGCCTTCGAGACCGGCGATGCCGACAATCTCTCCCGCCCGCACGGCGAGATCGAATGGGCCGGAGCCGGCCACGATTTCCACGCTCTTGGCGGTGACGACCGCAGCGCCGACGGCGCGCTGCGGCGCCGTCGGGACCGCACCTTCGGCGGCCTGCGCCTCCTCATGGGTCGACATGAGTTCGAGCAGCCGGTTCGTCGTGGTGTCCGCGCGCGTCACGGTGGCGACGCTGCGCCCCGAGCGCAGCACAGTTGAACGGTCGGCAATATCGAGAATCTCGTCCATGCGGTGCGAAACGAAGAGAATCGAGCGCCCCTCGCCGCGGAAGCGCCGCAGCGCTTCGAACAGCCGGTCGCGGGCGTCGACGTCGAGCGCCGAGGTGGATTCGTCGAGCACCAGGAGGCGCCACGGCCGCAGCAGGGCACGGGCGATGGTGACGCCTTGGCGCTGCGCCAGCGACAGCGCGCCGAGCGGCATGTCGGGATCGAGCGCGCCCATGCCGATCGTATCGAGCGCTTCGCGCACCACGCGGGTCTCGTCCGCCGTCGATTGCACCCGGCGGAACAGCCGGTCGAGCCCGAGCACGACGTTGTCGCGTACCGAAAGCTGGTCGAGAACCAACGTTTCCTGGAACACCGTCGCGATGCCGGCTTGCTGCGCGGCGCGGGGGTCCGCAATGCGCGTGACCTTCCCGTCCCAGATCAGTTCGCCGCCGCTTTCGGCAAGGATGCCGCTCAAAATCTTAATTAGCGTGCTTTTGCCTGAACCGTTTTCGCCGACCAGCGCGTGGATTTCGCCGGGAACGATGTCGAACGAGCAATCGGCGAGCGCGATGGTTTCGCCGAAATTGCGCCGCAGGCCGCGAAACGCGACCAGCGGCGTAACGGCCGGTGCTGCAGGCGCCGTCTCCTCCACCGCGATCTCGCTCATATCTGCATCCTCACATGCGTCTCGCGGCCATAGATCGCGACCAGCACGATAATCAGGATGCCGAGGCTTACTTGCTGCGCCGCTTCGTCGAGGCCGAGCCCGATCAGCAGCATCGTGAGCTCGGTGATGATGAAGCACCCGGCGATGGTGCGCGCATAACTACCGCGGCCGCCGATGATCGGCGTGCCGCCGATCACCACGGCCGACAGCGTGGTGAACAGATAGGCGTCGCCGACCTGCGGATTGGCGGCGCTGCTGAATCCGGCGAGCAGGATGCCGGCGACCGCCGACAAGCCGCCGCTGATCGCAAACACGACCGTCCACAACACCAACGACGGAATGCGCGCCAGCTCGGCGGCGCCGGGATTGGCGCCCGAGGCATAGCTCCACCGGCCGAGGACGCTGCGGCGCTCGAGAATCACGAACACGAGCACCAACGCCCCCCACAGGATCACCGAGCCTGGCAGCGGGATCGGACCGGTCCAGCCGATCACCGAGACGAAATCGGTGAGGCCGTCCGGCACGGAGCCGCGGTTGTCGCCCTTGGTCTGAGCCCAAATCGCGCCGTAGATGATTGTCGCCGTCGCCAGCGTCACGATCAGCGAGTTGACGCGAAGCGACCGCGAGATCAGCCCATTGACGGCGCCGACCACGATACCGGCTACGATCACGATCGGGCCGATGACCCAAGGCGAAACGCCTTCGCCGTAAGCGACGGCGAAGGCGACGCAGGCTAGACCGATGACGGCCGGCACCGACAGATCGATACCGCCCATAATGATGGTCAGGGTCTGGCCCGCGGAGGCGATGCCGAGCAGGCTCGAGAGCAGCAACAGCGAGCGAATGCTGGTAAGATTGCCGTATCCGGGAATCACCGCCGCCGTGATCAGGAACAGGCCGATCGCGATCGCGAACGGTGCGATCACATCGAGACGCTGCCGGACCCAATTCATCGGGCCAAATCCTGAAACGGCTTGGACCGGACCGGGCTGCCGACCTGCGTGGTAGGGATCCGCTTAGCGCCGCGCTTCATCACATACCCCGCCCCGTCCGGGGGAACCAAAAGTCAGTGAAGGGCGACGGTTCGCACCGTCGCCCTTCACCGAATAATGTCAACTCAGCTCAGGGCTTCGGCTTCGGCTCGATCGGCTTGCCGCCCTTGAAGAACGTGTTGATGTAGGCATCGGCGACCAGATGATGATCCGGCTCGTCCGCCCAGCACGTGCTGGTCGGCGTGATGCCCGGCCATGCCTTGTAGAGCTTCTCCGCGCTGGCGTCGTTCAACGCCGGCAACGGAAACCAAACCATGTTGGTCATCGGCTTCGCGCCGTTCAACATCTTCATGGCAACGTAGAACGCCTCGTAGCCGTTGGAGCCGCCGCCGGCCAGGAAGGCCAACGTGTGCAGCTTCTTTTCGTGCCAGTAAGCGATATAGGCGCATTCGTTGGTGCCGTCGGCTTGCATCACCGGCGGACGGCCCGATTGCGCAAGCGCCTCGTCGGCCGCGACGGCCATGTCGCCATAAGAGACGATGCCATCCAGCTTTTGCGGATGCGTGGCGAGCCACTTCACCATTTCGGTCTTCGATGTCGCTTCGTTCCAAAAGCCATAGACGGTGCCGACGATCTTAATGCCCGGATACTTCGCGAGTGCCGCCTTGGATCCGGCCTCAAGACCGATGGTGGTCGATATCCCCGGCACGCCGCTGAGGATCAGGACGTTGCCCTTGCCGTGAAGCGCCTTGCCAACCCAATCGGCGAGCTCGCGCCCACCGTAGTACTGGTTGCTGCCGACGTTCATCGCATACGGACAATTGACCGGCGACTGCACGGTAATGCTGAGCACGCCATGTTCCATCGCGTCCTTCATGCCCGCGCACAGTCCGGTCGGGTTGCTGGGCGTCGAGACGATGACGTTGCAGCCTTGCCGCGACAGGTTATTGAACTGGGTCAACTGAACGCTGATGTTGTTGTTGGAATCCGTGGTCAGCACGTCTTCCTTGGTCAAGCCCGCGGCGTGATACTGCGCATTGAGCTTCTTCAACTCGTTCAGCAGATCGGTCCGCCACGACGTGCCGAGCATCGAATCGTTGAGACAGAACTGCCACGGCGGCGCCGGCGGGTTCCAGTTGGCGTACGGATTCGGTCCGACCGGTGCGTTGTACCAATAATGGTCGTAGTACGCCCGCGCCTTCGCCGGGACGTTCGACAACGCCTGCTCTTGCTCGGCCTTGGTCGGTTCGTCGGCGGCATACGCCGCCCCGACGCCGAAGCCGAGTATTCCGGCGACGCCGACCATCAGCGCCGCACCCCGTAACATGCTGCGTAATGTCATATCTTTCCCTCCCGCTTCGGCCGCGTTTTTGCGAGCCGAAATATATATTTCCTCAAAAAGTATTAGATGGTTCACCCCGCGCCGTCAATTGACCCTGACCGCATCAACGTTTCGCCGGCGCATAAATCGGGTTCGATGTCAGAAACGTGATCGCCGCCGCCCGTTCCTTATTCAAAGGCTCGTCCGGGAACGCGTCGAGGATTGCGTCGAACCGTTGCCGCACACCCTCCTTGAATTCCGGATGCGTCAGGATGAAGAGGTCGTTGCGCTTGACGCCGTGCAGCACGCGCTCGCCGACTTCCTCATGATCCATCCACAGCGGATTGTTCGGACGGTCCTGGAGCTGTCGCTCGAATTCGGCGTAACCGCTGTTCTTGCTGTAGCGCTCCGGGCGCAGCTTGCGCGTCTGTGCGATGTTGGTCTGAACCGGGCCGGGACAGAAGGCTGAAACGCCGATCTTGTCGTCCGCAAGCTCGCCGCGCAGTACTTCCGAAATCGCCATCACCGCCGCCTTTGCCGCGATGTAAATTCCGGCTCGCGAAATCGGCAGCACCGCCGCCGCCGACGCGGTGTTGACGATATGGCCGCCCTCGCCCTGCGACAGCATGCGCGGCAAGAATTCCTGGATGCCGTTGATCACGCCGTTGAGATTGACGTCTAGGCCCCAATCCCAATCGTCGTACTTCGCCTGCTTCAACGGTCCGCCAATGCCGATGCCGGCGTTATTGACCAGCACATGCACCTTGCCGTAGACGCGCACCGTCTCCTCAGCTGCGGCGGCCATGGCCGGCCTGTCGGTAACGTCGAGACGGATCGGATGCACCGTCTGCCCCCGCGATTTGAGGGTCGTGACCGCGGCGTCGAGATGGTCCTGCCGAATATCGGCAATGACGATCTTCATGCCTTCCTTGGCGAACGCCTTGGCGATGCCGAGACCGATGCCGCTGGCGCCGCCGGTGATGAAGGCGACCTTGCCCGAGAGGTTTTCCATAAGGCTCAGCCCCACAATTCCTTGGTAGCGATGCGGGCGCCCTCCGCCAGGGCCTCGAACTTCGCCCACATCACGGTCGGATGAACGCGCTGAATGAAGTCGACTTGCGCGAAACCGCAATCGGTGCCGGCAATGACGTTTTCCCGGCCGACGATCTTGGCGTAGCGGATAATTCGATCGGCGACCAGGCGCGGATGCTCGACCGTGATGGTGTGATGCGTCACGATGCCCGGAATCAAGATCTTGTCTTTCGGCAGCTTTACCGTTTCCCAGACGCGCCACTCATGCTCGTGGCGCGGATTGGCGGCCTCGATCGAATAGGCCTGCGCCTTCACCTTGAGGACGATGTCGACGATGTCCTCGAGCGGCGCATCGGCGACATGCGGCACGTGCCACGAACCGAAGCAGACGTGATAGCGGATGCGATCCTCGGGGATACCCTCGAGCGCATGGTTGAGCGCGTCGACGCGCAGCTCCGCCCACTCGCGGTATTTCGCCGGGCTTTGCTGAACGAAATGGTCGTACATATTGGCAAGCACGGCGTCGTCAACCTGAAGAACGAAGCCGGCCTTATACGCGGCCTGGTATTCCTCACGCAGCGCTTCGGCGATGGCGAAGATATAATCGCGCTCGCTCTTGTAGTGTTCATTGACGCCGTCGAACGCGGTGCTGGCCGGCGCCACGGCAGTGAAGAAAATCTCTTCGACCTTGGCGCCCTGCGCCGCCGCTTTCAGATTGTCCATGTCGCGCTTGATAATGTCCTGCGCCTTGTACTTGATCGGCCCGATGCAGGCTTCGGTCGGACGGCCGGCCAGGATCCCCGGCATGTCGATTTCCATCATGTCCTTGAAGCGCTCACGGTCGCGGCCTAGCCAGTAGACGGGACGGCGCTGATTCTCCCGAATCTCGAAACCGGTGACACGGTCGAGGATATAGTTCGCCCAGCTGCCCTTGCCGAATTCGCCGTCATTGGCGATATCGATGCCGACTTCGGCCTGGTGGCGGACCACGTCCGCGACCGCCTTGCGCAACGCCGCCTCGTACTCGCCCTGCTTCGCCGCATTTTCGAGCGCCGCCTTGTTGGCGTCGAGCAGCGCCTTTGGGCGGATCAAGCTGCCGACATGCGTGGTCAGAATCCGGCGTTCGCTGCGTTTCATCGCGCCACTCCCTTTTGTTTCCTTGTGAACAGAACGCAATTATGTATCCAGGATTCCGTACT
>JASHUX010000234.1 GCA_030039775.1 Alphaproteobacteria bacterium
CCATCGGGGGGCGTCAGGCTGTGCCACTCACGTTCAAGGTTTTGGGCCATCGAAATCTCCTAAAAACTTGGCAGTCCTGGCAGTCCAAAAGCGTTACAATTTGCATAGTGCGTGATACAAAGACGACAAAAATATTGGGGGCCTTAGCAGAAAATAATGCCACTACGATAAATATGGCAGTCATGCCAAAAAGTGCAAGCAATAATCGCTAGAGTGCGGCCGGAGGGGCATCATGGACCTGAAGAAACACATTCGGGGTATGCCGGATTTTCCGAGGCCGGGCATATTATTTTACGATATCTCCACGCTGCTGGCCCATGCCGAGGCCTGGAAGACCACCGTCGACTTTCTCGCATCGGCGCTGCGGCCCCACCGGCCCGACCTGTTGGTCGGTATCGAATCCCGCGGTTTTCTCGTGTCGGCCCCGCTGGCCTATTGCCTCGGCTGTGGTTTCGTCATGGTGCGGAAGAAAGGCAAACTGCCGGGCCGGATCATTCCCCATACCTACGACCTGGAATACGGCACCGACACCATCGAGATTCAGGCGGACGCCGTGACGCCGGGCCAGCGCGTCGTCATCGTCGACGATTTGCTCGCGACCGGCGGCACACTGGCGGCCGCGATCCGTTTGGTGAGGCTGGTCGGCGGCGAGGTTGCCGCCGCGGCGTGCATTATTGAGCTAGCGTTCCTGAACGGCCGCGCCAAGCTCGACGTGCCGTTCACCTCGGTCGTCAGCTACGATTCATGACGACGGCAACGTCCCTCGGCCGTCCGGATTACGGCATCGACGCCCCAGGTGTCGTCCGCGGCCTCGCGATCGCGGGGGTCGCTGCCCTGGCGCTGGCGGGCATCGCCGTTTGGCTGGCGATCATTTGGTTGGCGTGCATCCTTGGGGCGATCGGCGTCGCGCTTTTGATCTCGTCCGCGCTGACGTTGCGCAATGCCCTCTACGGCAAATTTCGCCATCGCGACCGCATCCTCGATCATGTGTCTTGGCGCGGCGACGAGCGGGTGCTCGATGTCGGAACAGGGCGGGGCCTTTTGCTTGTGGGCGCCGTCAAACGGGCACCTCGAGGCCACGGTGTCGGGCTCGATATCTGGAGTACCCGGGACTTGAGCGGTAACAGCGCCGAGCGTACGACGGCCAACCTCGCCGCGGAGGGCGTCGCCGGGCGCTGCGAATTGGTCACGGTCCCGGCGCAAAGGATGACCTTCCCCGACGCATCGTTCGATGCCGTGGTGTCTAATCTGTGCCTGCACAACATTCCAGGCGAGGCGCGCACGCAGGCGGTTCGTGAAATCGCACGGGTGCTGAAGCCGGGCGGGACCGCGGCGATCTCCGACCTCATGTTCGTCAACCGCCACGCGGCGACGTTCCGCGCGGCCGGCCTGACGGCGACAATCGACGGGCCGTATCTGCGCGACGCGTTTCCGCCGCAGAAGATTGTGGTGGCGCGGAAGCCGCTATAGACCCAGCACGTCCTTCATGCCGTAGAGGCCGGGCTTGCGGCCGGGCTGGCCGAGCCACAAGGCCGCTTTGATTGCGCCTTTCGCAAAAATCTGGCGCGACGCCGCGCGGTGGGTCAATTCCAGCCGCTCGCCCGCGCCGGCAAAGATCACCGTGTGATCGCCGGCAACGTCCCCGCCGCGCAGCACCGCGAAGCCGATCGCGCCGTCTTGCCGTGCACCGGTGACGCCGTCGCGACCCCGCGCACTGTTCTTCACCAGATCGATGCCGCGCCCCGTCGCAGCGGCCTGACCCAAGGCGAGGGCCGTACCCGACGGTGCGTCGACCTTGTGTTTATGATGCATCTCGACGATCTCGATGTCCCATTCGAGACCGAGCCGCCGCGCCACATCCTGCACCATCGCCATCATCAGCGTGATGCCGAGACTGGTGTTGGGCGGCCACACGATCGGGACGGTTTTTGCCGCGGTGCGCACCGCATCGCTTTGCGCGGCGCTGAGTCCCGTCGTACCGAGCAGCAGCGGCTTCTTGTGCTGCGCCGCCAGGATCGCGGACACCACGCCTGCCGGCGGCGTCGAAAAGTCGATCACCACATCGGCGGCCTGAAACAGGGCGGCTGGATCGTCGCCCGCCTTGACGCCGATCGGGCCGATGCCCGCCAGCTCCCCGAGATCGCGGCCAATAGCGGGATTTCCCTTGGCCTCGACACCCGCCACGACGCGGCAGTCCGGCGTCGCCGACGCTTCCGCCACCAGCATGCGTCCCATTCGTCCGGCACAGCCGGTGATACCGATCCCTAATTCCGCCACGTTCGTCTCACCCCTAGCTTTTGCGTCCTGGGTCGAATCGCACTAAATCAAGGTTATGGCGCTCGTCCGTTCCGTCGCGACGCTCGGCTCTTATACCATGATCAGCCGGGTGCTGGGTTTTGTGCGCGAGATATTGACAGCGGATTTTCTCGGCGCCAGCGCCATCAGCGATGCCTTCTTTGTCGCGCTCCGGCTGCCCAATATGTTCCGCAGCTTGTTCGCCGAAGGCGCCTTCAGCATCGCCTTCGTGCCGATCTTCGCCGGCAAAGTCGCGACCGACGGCCGCGTCGAAGCGAAACGCTTCGCGGAGGAAGCGCTGGCGATATTGCTGGTCGCGTTGCTGCTCTTCCTGTTGTTCGGTGAAATTTGCGCGCCGTGGATTCTGGACGTCATCGCACCGGGTTTCCGGGCCGACCCCGCGAAGTTCGCGTTGGCGCTCGACCTGACGCGCATCATGTTTCCGTATCTCGTG
>JASHUX010000235.1 GCA_030039775.1 Alphaproteobacteria bacterium
ATGGTCGGCACGGAACGGCGGCTTGGTGCGTTGCATCGGCGTCTCCCTTGGTCTTGCTTTAGCAACACATTACACTGGCTGAAATTTTGGAGGAAACAGCGATGCCGACCGCCAGCGACAGCGAAACCCTGACCCGCGTCGGGCCGGGCACACCGATGGGCCAGCTCATGCGCGAATATTGGCTGCCGGCGTGTCGCTCGGATGAACTCAAGGCGAACGGCCCGCCGCTGCGGCTGATGCTCCTCGGCGAACAGTTGATCGCGTGGCGCGACAGCGACGGGCGCGTCGGCCTCATGGACCATCGCTGTCCGCATCGCCGCGCATCGCTGTTCTTCGGCCGCAACGAAGAGGGCGGGTTGCGGTGCGTCTATCACGGTTGGAAATTCGACGTGACCGGAAAGTGCCTGGAACAAGCCAATGTGCCGGATCGCTTCGCCGCCCCCGGCAAGACGCCGGTTAAGGCGTACCTGGTCGAGGAACGCAACGGCCTCGTCTGGGCCTATATGGGTGCGCGCAAGGAAGCGCCGCCGCTCCCGCTGCTCGAAGCGACCCTGTTGCCCGACGCGGAGATCCGAAGCTTCTGGGTGTTGCGCGAATGCAATTGGCTGCAGTCGCTCGAAGGCGACATCGACACCTCGCATGTCGGCTTCCTGCATGACGGGCTGTTGCGGCCCGAGGAGCTGGCGGAGAACACGATCCATCGCTGGGCGGTGACCGACCGCGCGCCCGAATACGACGTCGCCGACATGCCCTGGGGCACGATGTACGGCGCGCATCGCGACGCCTCGCCGGGCAATACCTATTACCGCTTCGCCCATTTCGCATTTCCGTTCTGGGCGCTGATCCCGCCCGGCGCATTCGGCCAGTACGTCGTGGCGCGCGGCTGGGTGCCGATGGATGACACGCATACGATGTTCATCAGCCTTTCGTGGAAAAACAACGCCTCGACCGCGCGGGTCCGCAACGACGGCACGTTGATGCCCGGCACGCGCGAGCCGATCCAATACCTGCCGCGCACGACCGGTTGGTACGGGCGCTGGCGGCCCGCGCGCAACGCCGGTAACGATTACGGCATCGACCGTGACGAGCAGCGCGACCAGAGCTTCACCGGCATCGAAGGCATCCATACGCAAGACACGGCGGTGACCGAGAGTATGGGGGCGATCACCGACCATGCCGGCGAGCATCTCACGGTGAGCGACCTGATGATCGCGCGCACCCGCCAGCGCTTGTTGCGTGCGGTAAAGGCGCTGGCGGCGGACGGCACCGTGCCGCCCGGCGTCGACGATCCGGAAAGCTATCTCGGCGCGCGCAGCGGCGATTTCGTCGCGCCGTCGTCGCTGACCTGGCGCGAGGCCTATGCCGCCGAGATCCGCAAGTCGGTCAGCCCGACAGGGCGACTCCAAGTGCCGCTCGCGGCGGAGTAACCGCGGATCACCGGCCTTCAAAAGGACGTGACGGGCGGTATTCCTGGGGGGAATTTCGCGCGGCGCGGCACTATGTTATTGGCCTGTTTCGTTGCGTTCGACCCGGAGGAACGATCATGGTGACGCGGCGTTTTCTTCTGACGACAAGTGCGGCGGCGTTGGCGACGGCGTTCGTGACGCCCGGATGGCTCGCGGCGGCCCGCGCCGCCGAAATGTTCAAGGTCACGCACACCGATGCCGAATGGCAGAAGCTGCTGAACCCGGCTCAGTACGAGGTATTGCGCCATGAGGCGACCGAGCGGCCGTTCACCAGCCCGCTGCTGGATGAGCACCGCAACGGCATTTTCGCCTGCGCCGGCTGTGACCTCGACCTGTTTGCCTCGAAGACCAAATTCGACAGCGGCACCGGCTGGCCGAGCTTCTATGAACCGCTGCCGCAGGCGGTCGGTACGCGCGTGGACGGCAGTCTCGGTATGGTCCGGACCGAAGTTCATTGCGCGCAGTGCGGCGGTCATCTGGGGCATGTCTTCGACGATGGGCCGAAGCCGACGGGCCTGCGCTATTGCATGAACGGGCTGGCGCTCAAGTTCAAACCGGCGACCGCCTGACCGTCCGCTCGCGATGATTCTGTTTCTGCTCGCCTATCTCGGCGGTGTGCTGACCATCGTCAGCCCGTGCATCCTCCCGGTTCTGCCGTTCGTATTCGCGCGCGCGGACCGGCCATTCGTGCGGAGCGGCTTGCCGATGCTGGTGGGCATGGCGATTACTTTCGCGCTGATCGCGACGCTGGCCGCGGTCGGCGGCGGCTGGGCGGTGCAGGCGAACGAGTATGGCCGCTACGCCGCCATCGTGCTGCTCGCGGCGTTCGGCTTGATCCTGTTGTTTCCCGCGCTGGCCGACATGGCGACGCGTCCGCTCGTGCAGCTCGGCGCACGCCTGTCAGAGACGGCGCAGCAGCGTGAGGGTGGCGGCTCGGTTTGGACCTCCGTGTTGCTCGGTATAGCGACGGGCCTGTTATGGGCGCCGTGCGCCGGGCCGGTGCTGGGATTGATCCTCACCGGTGCGGCGCTCCAAGGCGCCAGCGTGCACACCACGCTGCTCCTCGTCGCTTACGCCCTGGGCGCCGCGACCTCGCTGGCGCTGGCGCTGCTGGTGGGCGGGCGCATCTTCGCCGCGATGAAGCGCTCGCTCGGCGTCGGCGAGTGGATCCGTCGCGGACTCGGCGTCGCGGTGCTCGCCGCGGTCGTGGTGATTGCGCTCGGCCTCGATACCGGCTTTCTGACTCAGGTATCCGTCGCCAGCACCACGTCGCTGGAACAAGGGCTGCTCGACAAACTCCATCCGCAACAAGCGAAGCCGCAGCCGCAACAATCGATGTCATTGGTCATGAGCGGCGACCAGGGCGGCATGATGATGATGAAAAACACCAAGCCGGGCGAGATGGCGAAGCCGGCCCTGCCCGTATTGGGGCCGATGCCGCCGCTCGACGGCGCAGAGACGTGGCTCAATTCGCCGCCGCTGACGGCCGCTTCGCTCAAGGGCAAGGTGGTGCTGATCGATTTCTGGACCTATTCCTGCATCAACTGCTTGCGTTCGATTCCGTACATCGAGGCCTGGTGGGAGAAATATAAGGATCAGGGCCTCGTGGTGATCGGCGTCCACGCGCCCGAATTCGCCTTCGAGCACGATGTCGACAACGTCAAGAAAGCGATCGCCAATCTCAAGATCACCTATCCGGTCGCGGTCGATAACAACTTCGCGATCTGGCGCGCGTTCGACAACGAATATTGGCCCGCGCATTATTTCGTCGACGCGCAAGGCCGTATCCGTCACGAGCATTTCGGCGAAGGCAATTACGACGAATCGGAACGCATCATCCAGCAATTGCTGGCCGAGGCAGGGGACAAACACGTCGCGGGCGGCTTGGTGGCGGTGAACGCGTCGGGCGCAGAGGCCGCCGCCGACACGCACGATGTCAAATCGCCGGAGACCTATATCGGTTATTTCCGCGCCGATAATTTCGCCTCGCCGGGCGGCGAGGTGCATGACGCGTCACACGATTACAGCGTCACCAATCCTGCGCTCAATCAGTGGGGGTTGAGCGGGGACTGGACTGTGCAGATGCAGCGCGCGGTCCTGAATCAAAAGGACGGCGGCATCGTCTATCGCTTCCACGCACGCGACTTGCATCTCGTGCTGGGGCCGGGAAAGAGCGATAAGCCGGTGCGCTTCCGCGTCACGATCGACGGCGCGGCGCCCGGCGTGAGCCACGGTGTCGATGTCGACGCCGCCGGCAACGGAACGGTGACGGGCCAGCGGCTTTACCAGCTCGTCCGGCAGTCGGGCTCGATCGAAGACCGGACCTTCGAGATCCAGTTCCTCGATCCCGGCGTCGAGGCGTACGCCTTCACCTTCGGGTGAGAACGACGGCGACGCGGGCCGTCAAGATCGACCTGCCGGTATCGTTGGTCCGGCGCTATCTCGAGCCGGGGCCGATCGTCCTGGTGTCGTCCGCGCTGGGCGACGAACGCAACATCATGACGATGGGCTGGCACACAGTGATGGAGTTCACGCCGTCGCTGGTAGGCTGCGTCATCGCCGGCGGCAATCACAGTTTCGATCTGATCCGCAAAAGCCGCGAATGCGTCATCAATCTGCCGACGACGGCGCTGACCGACATCGTGGTCGGCGTCGGCAATACCACCGGCGCCGAGATCGATAAGTTCCGGCATTTCGGTCTAACCGCGGCGCCGGCGCGCCGAGTCAAGGCGCCGCTGGTCGCCGAATGCCATGCCAATTTCGAGTGCCGCCTTCACGACGGCGCGCTGATCGGGCGCTACAATTTTTTCATTTTCGAGGTGGTGAAAGCGCATGTCGCGCGCTCGCCGCGCCATCCCGAGACACTGCACTACACCGGCGACGGGGTGTTCATGGTCTCCGGCAAGATCATCAGCAGGCGGTCGCAGTTCCGGCCGGGCATGCTGTAGCGGCGGAGAGGATCTCCCGTGTGCAATTATTTCAGCCGCTACCGCGAATGGGGGAAAGTGCGGCCTCTGTTCGAATTTCCCGAACTACCGAATGCGCCGCCGCGCTATGTGGTCCGCCCGACCGATACGGAGCGCGTCGTCGCGATCGGTAAGGACGGCGGGCGGCACGCCGTGCCGATGCGATGGGGTTTGGTGCCGCGGACGGCGAGAGATATCAAGGTCGGCCTTGCCCTGTTCAACTGGCGAAGCGAAACCGTCGTGAAAAAGACGATGTTCGCCGAGCCGTTCCGGCGCGGACGTCGCTGCATCGTGCCGTGCGACGGCTTTTTCGAATTCACCGGCGACGGAGGGCGGAAGCAGCCCTGGCTGTTCCGGCCGCGTGACGGCCGCATGATGGCGTTCGCGGGCCTCTGGGAGCAATGGCGCGGTCCGCCGGGTGCGCCGCTAGCCGAACCGCTGCTGTCGTTCAGCATTGCGACCTGCGCGCCAAATGCGACCGTTGCGCCCTATCACGACCGCATGCCGGTGGTGTTCGCGCACGCCGCGGACTGGGGTGCCTGGTTGAATCCCGATACGCCGCAGGACGGCGCGATGTCGTTGCTCAAGCCAGCACCCGACGATCTATTGGAGGCGGTGGCCGTCAGCCGCGATCTGTTGCGGATTAAGGAACCGGGACCTGACGTGCTGCGGGCGGTCGCGGTTTAGCGTCGGCATTCGGCAACACACCGTCAATCAACGGTTCGACGACGCGAAAATGCGCGTCCCAGCTTGGCCTCTGCCAGTGTGCGAGGCGCTGCAACTGCGCTTGCCGCGCGGTCGAGCAGATCGACGCATAATCGGCGATGACGCGAGCCCAGGCGGCCGCGTCATGCGGATCGAGATATTCGGGCACATCGCCGCCGACCTCCCGCAACTCGGCGATGTCGCTGCACAGGACCGGCACCCCCAACGACAGGGCCTCGGCCACGGGCAAGCCGAAACCTTCCGCAACCGAGGAATAAAGGGCGGCGCAGGCACCCGTCATCAAGCGGGCAACCGCGGCGTCCGGCAGCCCCTGATATTCCTCGACCGATCCCTTCATCCAATTGGCACCGTGGATTGTGGCCAGGATGCTCGAACTCTTGTAACCGCGCCGGCCGACCAACACCAATTTCGGTGTCGCCGGGCCGAGCGTCGCCCGCACCTCACGCCATGCCGCGACCAGGACGGCGTGATTTTTGCGCGGCTCGATCGTCGCGACATAGATGAAGTAAGGCGTCGTCGTCTTCGGTTGTGCCACCGAGTCTCGCGGCTTCGCGAGATCGA
>JASHUX010000236.1 GCA_030039775.1 Alphaproteobacteria bacterium
GACCAGAATATTGAGCAGCACCAGGTCGCCTTCCTGGTAGCCGTCAATTTGATAATCAAAACTAGCGTAGCCGCGACTTACCGATTTGAGGGTCGCCCCCCGCGGCTAACCGCGAATGCCGCTCGATCGAACCGAGACGCTGGCGCGGGCGCGGAAGCTGGTGCCGGTGCTGCGCGAACGCGCGCGCGAGGGCGAGCGATTGCGCCGCATGCCCGACAACACGGTGGCCGATCTGATCGATTCTGGACTGCTGCGCGTGTGCCAACCGGCGCGGTTCGGCGGCTCGGAGCTCGGCTGGGACGTGCTGTGCGAATCCTCGATCGAGCTGGGGCAGGGCGACGGCTCGCAAGCGTGGGTCGCCAACATCTATGGCGAGCATCCGATGTTCGTGGCGCTGTTCGGGGACGAAGCCCAGCACGAGGTCTGGGACCCCGATCCGAACGCGCTGATTTGCGCCTCGATCATTCCGCCCGGCAATAAAGTCGAGCCGGCGAGCGGCGGCTTTCGCCTGAGCGGCCGCTGGTCGTTCGCCAGCGGCGTCCACCACGCGGCATGGTGCATGCTCGGCGACGTTGTCGGCGGCGACCCCAAGGACCATCGCATGTTCCTGGTGCCGCGCGCCGACTACCGCATCGACGACGATTGGCACACGGTCGGCATGTGCGGCACCGGCAGCGCCAGCGTCGTGACCGACGGCGCGTTCGTGCCGGCGCATCGCGTCGTTTCGATGCTCGACATCCACACCGGCAAGGCGCCGGGCGCACGCGTCAACAAAGCGCCGCTTTATCGCATGCCGCTGTTGGGTTTCGCGCAGCTCGCTCTCGCCGCGGTGCCGGTCGGCGTCGCAATCGGCATGGTCAATGATTTTCGCGCGTTTCTAACAAACCGTGCCGGTTCATCGGGGTCGGGCGCCGAACTCCTGCAGGAGCGCTTCGCCGAGGCTGCCGCCGCGGCCCGCGCCGCGACGCTGCTGCTGATGGATACGGCGCGGCGGAACACAGCGATCCTTGAGGCAGGGGAGACATTGAGCGAGGCGGATTCCCTGCGCTCGCAGCACGACGGCGGCTACGCCGTGATGCTGGTGCGGCGTGCGGCGACCCGCCTGGTCGAGGCGACGGGCGGCCGCGGCCTCTATCTGACGCAGCCGTTGCAGCGCGGTTTTCGCGACATTCTTGGCGCGGCGGCGCATGGCAGCCTCGGCTGGGACCGCAGCGCGTTGCGGTACGCGCAATTCATGCTCGGCGCGAGAGGATGAATTTCGACCTCACCGACGAGCAGCGCGCGTTTCAGGATTCGGCGCGCGCTTTCGCCGCAAACGAGATGGCACCCTATGCCGCCCGCTGGGACGAGGAGAAGATTTTCCCGGTCGAGACGCTGCGCGCCGCGGCGGCACTCGGCTTTGGCGGTCTCTATGTGAAGGACGATGTCGGCGGCAGCGGCCTGACCCGGCTCGACGCCGCAATCATTTTTGAGGAGCTGGCGGCAGGCTGCGCCTCGACCGCGGCGTACATCTCCATCCACAACATGGCGGCGTGGATGATCGATCGGTTCGGCTACGTGGCGCAGCGCCGCCGTTTCCTGCCCGCGCTGTGCAGTATGGAGAAGTTCGCCTCGTATTGCCTGACCGAGCCCGATTCCGGATCGGACGCGGCCGCGCTCAAGACCCGCGCCGCGCGCGACGGCGATAACTATGTGCTCAACGGCAGCAAGGCGTTCATTTCGGGCGGCGGCCGGTCGGACATCTATGTCTGCATGGTGCGCACCGGCGGCGCCGGACCGGGCGGGATTTCCTGCCTCGTCGTCGAGAACGGCACGCCCGGCCTGTCGTTCGGCGCGCAGGAGAAGAAGCTCGGCTGGAACTCGCAGCCGACCGCGATGGTGTTGTTCGAGGATTGCCACGTGCCGATCGCGAACCGCATCGGCGCCGAGGGCGACGGCTTCAAGATCGCGATGCGGGGGCTCGACGGCGGACGCGTCAATATCGGCGCCTGCTCGCTCGGCGGTGCGCGGGCCTGTCTCGATCTCGCGCGTGAGCATGTCCAGACGCGGCAGCAATTCGGCCAGCATCTCGCGCGCTTCCAGTCGGTGCAGTTCAAGCTCGCCGACATGGCGACGGAGCTGGAGGCGGCGCGGCTGATGATCCGCCAGGCGGCGGCCAAGCTCGATGCCGGCGACCCAGAGGCGACGCAATGTTGCGCCATGGCCAAGCGCTTCGCCACCGACGCGGGCTTCGCCATTTGCAACGAGGCGTTGCAATTGCACGGCGGCTACGGCTATCTGAAGGACTTGCCGGTCGAGCGGTTCGTGCGCGACTTGCGTGTCCACCAAATCCTCGAAGGCACCAACGAGATCATGCGCGTCATCGTGGCGCGCCGCCTATTGGGCAATGGCTGACATCGCGTTCGCGGTGCGCGGCGGCGTCGGGCGCGTGGTGCTGAACCGGCCCGACGCGCTCAACGCCCTGACGCTCGAGATGGCGCTGGCGCTCGACGCCAAACTGCGCGATTGGCAGGACGATCCCGGCCTGCGGTCCGTGCTGATCCGGGGGCAGGGCAGCCGCGCCTTTTGTGCCGGCGGCGATATCCGGCGGCTCTATGACGAGCGCGACGGCGCCTATCCACGGCAATTCTATCGCGCCGAATATCACCTCAACGCGCGGCTACACCGGTTTGCCAAGCCGTACATTGCGTTTCTTGACGGCATCGTGATGGGCGGCGGGGTCGGCGTCTCGGTCCATGGCAGCCACCGTATCGCGACCGAACACACGAATTTCGCCATGCCCGAAACCGGCATCGGCCTATTCCCCGATGTCGGCGGCAGCTATTTCCTAAGCCGTTGTCCCGGCTCGCTCGGGATGTACTTGGGATTGACCGGCGCGCGGCTCGACGCGGCTGACGCCATCTATTGCGGCATCGCGCAATATTTCATGCCGGCGTCCCAATGGGACGCGCTCGGCGCGCCCGATACGATCGTCGCACAACCGATCGAGCCATCGAAACTCGCCGCGCATCGCGCGCTGATTGACCGCTGCTTCGACAAGCCGTCGGTCGAGGACATTCTCGCCTCGCTCGCGGCGGAGACCGACGCGTTTGCTGCCGTCGCGCTAGCGACGCTCCGCACCAAGTCACCGACCAGCTTGAAAATGACGCACCGGCAAATCCGTGCCGGGCGCGGTCTCGACTTTGACGACTGCATGCGGATGGAATGGCGCATGGTCAACCGTGTCATCACGGGGCATGATTTCTACGAAGGCACGCGCGCCGCGATTATCGACAAGGATCGCGCGCCGCGCTGGCAGCCGGCGCGTCTTGAGGACGTGACGGACGACGCTGTCGCGACTTATTTCGCGCCGCTGCCCGGCGACGAGCTGCGCTTCGATTGGGAGGCATGAGATGAGCGAGATCGGCTTTATCGGCGTCGGCAACATGGGCGGGCCGATGGTCAAGAACCTGGTGAAGGCGGGGCATCGCGTCACCGTGTTCGATCTGGTGCCGGCGGCGGTCGAGCGTTGGGTCAAGGTCGGCGCCGGCGCCGCCGCCTCGGCGCGACAGGCCGCGCACGACAACGACATCGTCGTCACGATGCTGCCGGCGGGGAAACACGTCCGCGAGGTCTATCTCGGTGCAGACGGCATTTTGAAAGCGGTCCGCCCGGATACGCTGCTGATCGATTCATCGACGATCGATGTGGCGACGGCGCGTGAGGTCGGGGCCGCCGCGGCCAAGGCGGCCCTGCCGATGATCGATGCGCCGGTCTCGGGCGGCGTCGGCGGAGCCGAGGCCGCGACGTTGACTTTCATGGTCGGCGGGCCGGACGCCGCCTTCGCGCGCGCCAAGCCGATCCTCGAGACGATGGGCAAGACCATCGTCCATGCCGGTCCATCGGGCAGCGGCCAAGCGGCGAAGATCTGCAACAACATGATCCTCGGCATTTCCATGATCGCGGTCGGCGAGGCATTCGTCCTGGCGGAGAAGCTCGGGCTCGACCGGCAGAAACTGTTCGACATTGCGAGCAAATCGTCGGGCCAGTGTTGGTCGCTCACGAGCTATTGTCCGGTGCCCGGGCCGGTGCCGACCTCGCCCGCCAACCGCGGCTACGCGGCGGGCTTCACCGCCGACATGATG
>JASHUX010000237.1 GCA_030039775.1 Alphaproteobacteria bacterium
TCGCCGCGCATTTCAAAGGCAAGCCGATCGCAATCATCGACGACAAGTCGACCTACGGCAAAGGCCTGGCCGACCAAACCCGCGCGACCCTCAACGCCGCCGGAATCAAGGAGGCGCTGGACGAGTCGATCAATGCCGGCGACAAGGACTTCTCGGCGCTGGTCAGCAAGATGAAGCAGGCCGGCATCGCCGCCTATTTCTACGGCGGCTATCACACCGAGGCCGGCTTGATCGCGCGGCAATCGAAAGAGCAGGGCTTGAGCGCCGTGCAGATCGGCGGCGACGCGCTCGCCACCGATGAATATTGGAGCATCACCGGTACGGCGGGCGAAGGCAACCTGATGACCTTCACGCCGGAGCCGCGCGCCATCCCGCAGGCGCAGGGCGTGGTCGCCGAGTTCAAACAGACAGGCTACGACCCCGAGGGCTATACGCTGTTCACCTATGCCGCAATGCAAGTGTTCGCCCAGGCGGCGCAGATGGCCGGCTCAACCAAGATCGACGCGTTGTCGAAGGTCATGCACAGCACCAAATTCGATACCGTGCTGGGCACGCTCGGCTTCGACAATAAAGGCGACGTGATCGGCCTCGGCTACGTAGTCTATGTCTGGCACAACGGCAAGCGGATCGAGCTCAGCCATAAGTCGGCGGCGCGCGGCAGCGTCCCGGCGCGAGACTAGCGGCGGAAAAAGAAACGGCGCCGGGGGGACGACGGCGCCGTTTTTCAGTCACGTGTAACGCCGGTCAGTCGGCCGCTTCGCTGCCGCCCTCGCCGCCGCCCGACACCATCATGGCGTCGGCCACAAGGCCGGCATTGGAGCGGATGGCCCGCTCGATCGCGTCACCCGTCTCGGGATTGTCCTTGAGATATTGCTTGGCGTTCTCGCGGCCCTGGCCGATGCGCTGGCCGTCATAGGAGAACCAGGAGCCCGATTTCTCGACGACGCCAGCCTGCATGCCGAGGTCGAGCAGCTCGCCGCGCTTCGAAATGCCCTCGCCGTACATGATGTCGAATTCCACCACCTTGAACGGCGGCGCCATTTTGTTTTTCACCACCTTAACGCGGGTCTGATTGCCGACCACTTGCTCCTTTTCCTTGATCGAGCCGATGCGGCGAATGTCGAGCCGGACCGAGGCGTAGAATTTGAGCGCCTGGCCGCCGGTCGTGGTCTCAGGATTGCCGAACATCACGCCGATCTTCATGCGAATCTGGTTGATGAAGATCACGATAGTGCGCGACTTCGAGATCGAGCCAGTGAGCTTCCGCAACGCCTGGCTCATAAGCCGGGCGTGCAGGCCCATATGGGAATCGCCCATCTCGCCTTCGAGCTCGGCACGCGGCACCAAGGCCGCCACCGAATCGACCACCAACACGTCGATGGCACCGGAGCGCACCAGCGTGTCAGCGATTTCGAGCGCCTGCTCGCCGGCGTCGGGCTGAGAGATCAGCAAATCCTCGACATTGCAGCCGAGCTTCCTGGCATAGACCGGGTCGAGCGCATGCTCGGCATCGACAAAGGCGCAGGTGCCGCCCTGTTTTTGCGCTTCGGCAATGACCTGAAGGGCGAGGGTGGTCTTGCCCGAGCTTTCCGGCCCATAAATCTCGACAATGCGGCCGCGCGGCAAGCCGCCGATGCCGAGCGCGATGTCGAGCCCTAGCGAGCCGGTCGAAACCACCTCCGTCTCGGTGGCGGCCTCGCGGGCGCCGAGCTTCATGATCGAACCCTTGCCGAAAGCCCGTTCGATCTGGCCTAACGCGGCATCCAGCGCCTTTTGCTTATCCATGGTTTCGCGATCCAAAAGGCGCAGAACTGCGGCCTGACTCATGATCCCACTCCCTTATTCCATAGGGTTCCGACGCTTGCAACCGGCTCTATGTACCCGGTTTGTTCAGATACCTTATGTTCGTTTTTTGTTCTAGTCAACAAGGAAGTGTGGCGGATCCGGAAATTTTCGCAGAGCGCCGACCTCTTCACCGAAAAATGACCGCTTCCGACGCCGACCCGCCGCTTGGATCGCGTTACCATGGCGCCGCCGGAAAGACCGGAAAAGGGGAGGACACGATGATTCGCCTATGGTCGCTGTTGGCGGTGTTGCTGCTGGCGACGCCAGTGCTCGCCGCGAGCCAAGAGCAGATGGACGCCAACAAGAAAACCGTCTGGGCGCTCTACGACGCCGCCTTCAACAAGAAGGACATGGCGCTGGCCCGCACCTATATGGGCCCGCACCATAAACAGCATAACCCGATGGCAAAGGATGACGTCGAGGGCTTGGCCGACTTTGTCGCGTACCTCAAGGCCAAGTCGCCCGGCTTCAAGGTCGAGCTATTGCGCGAGTTCGCCGACGGCGATTACGTCATCACCCATGTTTGGGGCCACAACGGACCGACCGATCGCGGCTTCATCGCCATGGACATATTCCGGCTCGAGAACGGCAAAGTCGTCGAGCACTGGGATTCGGTGCAGCCGATCCCGGAAAAGGCGATGAACACAAACGGGATGAAATAACGGCGGCGTTTACGCCGCCGGCACGGGAAGCTTCGTCGGGTCGGCTGACCAGAACACGGTCACCGCCAGGGTCGGCACGCCGTCGAGCGAGCAATAGGCGGTGCCGGTATGATGGATTGCGGCGCCGGGCGGCAGCGATTTCAGCCACTCGTTCATCGCCGTCTCCATCTTGGCGATATCGACGCTGTTGGTGCCGCGGAATATCTTCACTTCCATCCGATCCCCCAAACTCAGGCCCATAATTCCTTGGTCGCAAGCCGCGCGCCCTCGACCAGCGCTTCGAGCTTGGCCCATTGAATCGAGGGATGCGTGCGTCGGGTGAAGGTGCCTTGCGCAAAGCCGCAATCTGTCGAGGCGATGACGCGGTCGCGCCCCACCAGCTTGGCGAGCCGCACGATGCGCTCCGCCACGAGCTCCGGGTGCTCGACGATGTTGGTCGAATGCGTGACGACGCCCGGCAACAGCACTTTGTCCGGCGGCAGCTTCACCGTTTCCCACAGGCGCCATTCATGTTCGTGGCGCGGGTTCGCCATCTCGAGGGAGAAGCCGCCGACCTTGAGCTTGAGCACGAGATCGGCGATCGCCTTGAACGGCACGTCGGTCGTGTGCGGCCCGTTCCACGATCCCCAACAGACGTGATAGCGGATGCGGTCCTCGGGCAGGCCGGCGATGGCGTGGTTCAGCACCTCAATGCGGAACGCGACCCATCTAAGGTAGTCCGCCATGGTCCCGGGCGGCACGATGACGTCGTAGTACGTCGCGATATAGGCGTCGTCGATCTGCAGAATAAACCCGGCGTCGACGATCGCTTTATATTCGTGGCGTAGCGCTTCGCCCAGCGCCACGACGTAGTCCTCGTCGCTCTTGTAGTATTCGTCCTTGCGGTCGATGGCGACGCTCGAGGGGGCGACCGCAGGATAGAACGCGTCCGTGACGTTGACGCTGTTAAGCGCCGTCTTGAAGCGCGCGAGATCGGCCGCGAGCGCCGCGTGGCCCTTATAGGAGATCGGCCCGGTCACCGCCCAATTGGAGATGCCGATCATCTTTTGCGTTGGATCGTACTCGGCGTAGAACGCGGCAAAGTCGCGCCGGTCCTTGCCGTAGGTGGCGCGGGCGAACACGTCGGGCTTGGTGCTTGGGCGCGGTTCGAAGCCGGCGAGCCGTTCGAGGATATAGCGCGACCAGCTCAGATTCTTGCCGAACTCGCCGTCATTGAGGATATCGATGCCGATCTCCGCTTGATGGCGCACCACGTCGCGGACCGCCGTCGCCTTTGCCGCTTCCAGCGCTGTGGCATCGCCCTTCCGCTCCAACAGCGCCAGCAGTTCGGGCGGCCGGATCAGACTGCCGACATGGCTCGTCGGGATACGGTTGGGCATGGCAGTCCTCCCTTATCGTTGCGTCATCCTAACAAAAGAAAAGGCCGCCGGAACGGCGGCCTTCGAAAAAGAGCGAGACAAAATTTACGCCGCGACTAGGCGCTGGTTGTCCTGCCGCGTCAGCTGGTTCTGGGCGCGCATCGCGCGTTGCAGCTTGCCGAACGCGCGCACCTCGATCTGGCGGATGCGTTCGCGCGACACCGCGTAGCGATGGCTCAACTCCTCCAAGGTCATCGGCTCGTCCTGAATCCGTCGGGCGAAGATGATCTCGCGCTCGCGCGGCTTCAGTTGCTTCAGGGCGCCGTCGAGCAGGTGGCGGCGCAGGCGCGTCTCCTCCGCGTCGGCGATGCGCGCTTCCTGGTTCGGCCGCTCGTCGGGCAGCATCTCGAGCCATTCGCTGTCGCCCTCGATGCCCATCGGCGCGTTCAGCGACGTGTCGCCCGCGGCAAGCCGGCGATTCATCTCGACCACTTCGCCTTCCGGCACGTCGAGCTCGGTCGCGATCTGCGCTACCACCTCGCGCGGCAGGTCGCCCTGCTCGAGCTCGGCCAACCGGCTCTTGATCCGGCGCAGATTGAAGAACAGCTTTTTCTGGGCGGCGGTGGTGCCCATCTTCACCAGCGACCACGAGTGGAGGATGTATTCTTGAATCGACGCGCGGATCCACCACAGGGCATAGGTGGAAAAGCGGAAACCGCGCGACGGGTCGAATTTCTCGGCCGCCTGCATCAGCCCGACATTCCCTTCGCTGACGAGGTCTGCCAGCGGCAGGCCGTAACCGCCATAGCCGCGCGCAATCTTGATGACGAGCCGCAGATGGCTGCCGATCAGATCGCGCAACGCCGCGGGATCGCGCTTGTCGCGCCACAGACGCGCCAATTCCTGTTCCCGCTCCGCCGTCAGCATCGGGAACCGCTTTGCTTCCTCGACCAGCCGTACCAGGCTGGTATCGATTCTTTGGTCCATGTTTTAGACCTCCTCTTTCTCCTCCCTGTTGATCTCAGGGGAGGCGCGGAACCCCATGGGAGCGAATTCCATCCGCTCCTCTTATACGAACGATCCAACCGAAATGATGATGCCACGGGTCAATTTGCCGCGATGCAGCATAATAAAGGCCGCGGCCGCTCCGATTCAAGGACTAATTCGGTACTAATTCCTGCGCTTCGACGATACCAGAAATGTCAGAAATGCAGACCTATTCACGTCGATTTGATCCCCTCAAACGCCGGCAAAATTCCGGGCGCCGATCTGCCCCTAAGCCCGGCTGGAGCCTCCGTCGAGCGGGACCACCGTGCCGGTGACGAACCGGTTGGTCATAAAAAACAGCACGATTTCGGCGATTTCCTCGGGCTGCGCGACGCGTTTTAACGGCACCCGTGACGCCGCGCCGTCGAGGAATTTCTTTTTCTGGTCCGGCCCGTATCGGTCCCACATCGGTGTGTCGACCGGGCCGGGCGAGACGGTATTGACCCGGACCGGGGCTAATTCCAAGGCGAGGCCGATCGACATGCGCTCCAGCGCGCCGTTGATCGCCGCGATGACCGATGCGCCCGCGGCCGGCCGCTGGCTCAATCCGCCCGAAACGAAGGTCAACGACCCGTCCTCGGCGATGGTGGCCGCCTTGGCGACGCGGAACGACGCCCAGAACTTGCCGTCCATGGCAGCTTGCGCGGCAGCGATGTCGAGTTCCTTGATCGAGCCGCGCCCGCCCGCGCCGGCGCTGATCACGACATGGTCCCACACCGCGCGGTCGGCGAAGAACTTGGCGACCGACGCGTCGCTAGTGGCGTCCAAGATCGCCGGTTCGACGCCATGGCCGACCCGCTTGGCCGCGGCCGCCAACCGATCATGGTCGCGCGACGCGATCGTCACCTTGGCACCTGCCCCTGCCGCGAGCTTTGCCGTCGCCTCGCCCATGCCGGAACTGCCGCCCACCACCAGAACCCTCTTGCCGTCGAACCCGCCCATCGTTTTCTCCCTTGATTTTCAGCGCCCGGTTCTAGCAGACCCAGCGCCACCGGAGTCGCCTGTTTATCACCTGTTTTTCCTGATAATTGGCTTCGTTCCGGAATTTTTAGGTTCCCTGCCTCCTCTCCCGCGTGGCGTGATCCGCCTGTTATCTGCTGGAAATCTACAAGACACCGGCGGCGGCGCCTGGTCGCCAGACACCGATGAACCGAACGAGTCCCGGCGCTAGGCGCTTTCTAACATAGTGAACAAAGATAGAACTTCAAGACCCAACTTGCGGGGCGGACGCGACCTGCCGCCCCTGCCCATATCTGTCGAAATTCCGAAGCTCGAGGTTTAGGTCAGATACGGCCGGCGAATAAGAGGACGAAGAAAACCACGACGGTCGCCACGGGAAGCGCCATCAGTCCCAATCCGACATAGACGCCGATCGCTGTGCGCGCCGCGAAGCAGATCCAGGCGACGATGAGGCCGAGGATCAGCACCAAAGGGACGAGCCACGCCCCCGCGAACATGATCCATGCTTGGGTCGTTTCGCCGGCGTCGAACAAAAAGAACGACGTCAACGTAAACGGGATGCAGGCGCCGAAAAACAGGATACCGACGATCGTCGCGACGATCAGGAGAAACAGCGTGCGCCGCCGCTGTGCCGGCAACGCCGCAGCGGTCATACGTCGAGATTCGCGACCGAGAGCGCGTTCGACTGAATGAAGTCGCGGCGGGGATCGACCAGATCGCCCATCAAGGTCGAGAAGGTTTCCTCGGCCGAATCCTGGTGCGCGACCTTCACCTGCAACAACGCACGGACATCGGGATCGAGCGTCGTTTCCCAAAGCTGGTCGGGATTCATTTCGCCCAGGCCCTTGTAACGCTGGATGTCGCCTTCCTTGGGGCCTAGCGCCATCACCGCATCCACCAGGCTGGTCGGCCCGACCACCGGCTGTTCCTTGTCCTTGGAGACGAGCTTGCCGGGCTTGCCATAGGTCTTTTGCAGCTCCGCCGTGCGCTCGTCGAGACGGCGCGCCTCGGCGCTCTTCAACAGCGCGGCATCGAGCACGCGCCGCTCGGTCACGCCGTGACGGCGCCGCGACAGGATGAACGCTTCGCCGATCTTGACCTCGCCCTTCCACCCGCGCTCGCCCGGCGGCGCCAACAGGTCGAGGCGCTGCGCCAGATATTTCACCGCTTCGTCGCCGTGACCGCCCGCCTCGAGGAGCGATGGATTGAGCAAGCCCGCTATCGCGCCTTGCTCCACCACGTCGAGGCTGCCGACTTTGCGCAATAGCGGCTGCAGCATCTGGCGCACGACGCGCGCCTCGGCCACCAGCGCCGTCAGGTCGTTGGCGGCGCGCTGCGCGCCGTCATGCTGGTGGAACACGGCGTCGCGCAAGCCTGCCTCGACGCGATATTGCTCCAGCGCCGGATCGTCCTTGAGATAGACCGCCTTCGAGCCGCCGCGCTTCACCTGATAAAGGGGCGGCTGGGCGATGTAGAGATAGCCCTTGTCGATCAGCGCCGGCATCTGGCGGAAGAAAAAGGTCAACAGCAGCGTGCGGATGTGCGAGCCGTCGACGTCGGCGTCGGTCATGATGATGATGCGATGATACCGCGCCTTCTCGGCGTCGAATTCCTCGGCGCCGATGCCGGTGCCCAAGGCCGCGATCAGCGTGCCGATCTCCGCCGACGACAGCATCTTGTCGAAGCGCGCGCGCTCGACGTTCAGGATCTTGCCTTTCAACGGCAGGATCGCCTGGAATTTGCGGTTGCGGCCCTGCTTGGCCGAACCGCCGGCGCTGTCGCCCTCGACGATGAATAATTCGGAGAGCGCCGGGTCGCGCTCCTGGCAATCGGCAAGCTTGCCGGGCAGGTTGGCCATATCGAGCGCGCCCTTGCGCCGCGTCAGGTCGCGCGCCTTGCGCGCCGCCTCGCGCGCCACCGCCGCCTCGATCACCTTGCCGACGATCCGCTTCGCTTCGGGGGGATGTTCCTCGAACCATTGCTGGAGCTTTTCGCCGACAATGCCCTCGACCACGGCGCGGACCTCGGACGAGACCAGCTTGTCCTTGGTCTGCGACGAGAATTTCGGATCGGGCACTTTGAGCGACAGCACGCACGTCAGGCCCTCGCGCATATCCTCGCCCGAAAGCGCGACCTTGTCCTTTTTGAGGAGCCCCGATTCCTCGGCATATTTGTTGACGGTGCGGGTCAAGGCGCCGCGGAAGCCGGCCAAATGCGTGCCGCCGTCGCGCTGCGGGATGTTGTTGGTGAAGCACAGCATCGTCTCGAAATAGCTGTCGTTCCACTCTATCGCGACTTCGACTGTGATGCCCTCGCGCTCGGCCAGGATCGTGATCGGCTTCGGCGTCACGGCCTGCTTGGAGCGGTCGAGATATTTGACGAACTCCTCGAGCCCGCCTTCGTAATGGAGATGCACCGACTTCGGCTCGACCCCACGCGCGTCGGTCAGATCCAGCGCGACGCCGGAATTGAGGAACGCGAGCTCGCGCAACCGATGCTCGAGCGTCTGGAAATCGAACGCGGTCTTGGTGAAGGTCTTCGGCGACGGCAGGAAGGTGATCTCCGTGCCGGTGCGGTCCGCCGGCTTGGCCGGGCCAACCTCTGCCAGCGGTGCCTTGGGATCGCCGTCCTCAAAGCGCATGAAATATTCACGGCCGCCGCGCCAGATGCGCAGGTCGAGCGTGCTCGAAAGCGCGTTCACCACCGAGACGCCGACGCCGTGAAGACCGCCCGAAACCTTGTAGGAGTTCTGATTGAATTTTCCGCCGGCATGAAGCTGGGTCATGATGACCTCGGCGGCGGAGACTTTTTCCTCCTCGTGGATGTCGACCGGGATGCCGCGCCCGTTGTCGGTCACGGCACAGGAACCGTCGGCGTTGAGCGTCACCGTGATGGTGTCGCAATAACCCGCCAGCGCCTCGTCGATAGCGTTGTCGACGACCTCATAAACCATGTGATGCAGGCCCGAGCCGTCGTCGGTGTCGCCGATATACATGCCGGGACGCTTGCGGACGGCGTCGAGGCCGCGCAGCACCTGAATCGACTGGGCGTTATATTCTTCGTCGGGCGTTTCGTCGGTCATCGAAATCTCATCGCGAAATCACCGCCTCGGCGACGGTGAGGAATTGCGCCGTGCCGGCCATGCCGTCGAACAGGGCCTTATCGGTACCGGTGAGCCACGCCTGGCCGCGTCCCGCCGCGAGCTCGGAGAAAAGGGCGTCCCGCCGCGTCCGATCGAGATGGGCCGCCACTTCGTCCAACAGCAGAATGGGAACTTCGCCGCGACGCCGCGCCATCAGCCTGGCAAACGCCAAAATGACACCGATCAAAAGCGCCTTCTGCTCGCCGGTGGAGCACTGCGCAGCTTCCATATAGGTGGTGCCGTGACGCGCGGCAAGATCGGCGCGATGCGGCCCCAGCGTTGTGATTCCGGCCGCCGCGTCGGCCCGGCGCGAGGCGGCGAGGCGGCTGGAAAAATCCTCTTCGGCGGCAAGCGCCGGCATTGCTTCAAGCAAAACCGCGATCTCGTCTTCCAGGACCAGACGCGCGGCCGGGAAGGCGCCCGAGGACTGGCCGGCGGCTTCGTCGAGCCGCGCTACGGTCTCGCGCCGCGCCGCGGCGACGGCGACGCCATGTTCGGCCATACGCGCTTCGAGGGCAGTCAGCCAGGCCGGGTCGGCGGGACGCTCGTCGGCCAGGAGCCGGGCGCGCTCGCGCATCGCCTGCTCATAAGCCGAGACGCGATGGGCGTGCGCCGGATCGAACCCGTAGACGAGACGGTCCAGAAACCGGCGCCGTGCCGACGCCGCTTCGGTGAAGAGCCGATCCATCTGCGGCGTTAGCCAGATGACGCAGAGATGCTCGGCCAGAGCGGCTTTGGTCCGCGACGCGTTGCCGTCGATCTGCACGTGGCGGCGCTCGCCCGTGTCGCCGGCGGTATCGCGGCCGGTGCCAATCTCC
>JASHUX010000238.1 GCA_030039775.1 Alphaproteobacteria bacterium
CTTGGCTTTAGCGGTGTAGTGGCGCGGTTTCTCGGGCAGGTAGTTGTCGCCGAAATCGCTGCTGATGAGGCGCCGCGCCGCCGACACCGCCTCGTTCGCCAACGTCACGCCGTCCGTCCGCATATAGGTGATGTAGCCGTCCTCGTAGAGGCGTTGGGCCACGCGCATGGTGCGCGAGGCGCCGAAGCCGAGCTTGCGCGACGCTTCCTGCTGCAAGGTTGAGGTGGTGAAAGGCGGACCGGGATAACGCCGTACCTGTTTCTTTTCGACCGCGGCGACGGCGAACCCGGTCGCTTTGGCGATGCGGTCGGCCGCGTCGCGCGCTTTCGCCTCGCTGTCGAGATCGAACTTGTCGAGCTTCTTGCCGTCGAGATGCGTCAGTCGCGCGGTGAATCGGTCGCCTTTTGCGGTCTCGAACTCGACCTCGATGGTCCAGTATTCGCGCGCCTTGAACGCTTCGATCTCGTCTTCACGCTCGCAGATGAGACGCAGCGCCACCGATTGCACGCGACCGGCCGAGCGGCTGCCGGGCAGCTTGCGCCACAACACCGGCGAGAGGGTGAAGCCGACGAGATAATCGAGCGCGCGGCGGGCGAGATACGCATCGACCAGTTCCTGGTTCACATCGCGCGGATGTTTGAAGGCGTCCTGTACCGCCTGCTTGGTGATTTCATGGAATACCACGCGCTTGACGTCGACGCCCTTCAAGGCGCGGCGCTGGCGCAAGATCTCGTCGAGGTGCCAGGAGATTGCCTCGCCCTCGCGGTCGGGGTCGGTGGCGAGATAAAGATGCTTCGCGCCCTTCAATGCGCGCGCGATCTCTCTGATGCGCTTTTCCGCCCGGTCCTCGACCGACCACGACATCGCAAACTGCTCGTCCGGCCGCACCGATCCGTCTTTGGGCGGCAGGTCGCGGACGTGGCCGTAGCTCGCCAGGACGGTGTAGTCCTTGCCCAGGTATTTATTGATAGTTTTCGCCTTCGCGGGCGATTCAACGATGACGACGTTGTCCATGATGGGGCGCTTTAAGGCGCGCGGAACATAGTGACGTGTCGCCGCTAAAGCAAGGCCACCCGGTTTCCAGCCTGCCGGTCGAGCCGTCCGGCAAGGCTCAATTCCAGCAGCACGGCGGCCACCAAAGAGGCCGGAATCCCGGTTCCCCGGACCACGTCATCGACGGGCACGGGGGTCGGCGACAACTGTTCCAGCACCAGGCGACGCGCCCGTTCGAGATCGGCGTTGCCAGGCTCGAAGCCGCTGGGTTCGTCGACGGACTGGGGCGGTGGGAACAGCGTCGATCTCAGGCCTGGTGCGAACTCGGCAACAATGTCGTCGGCGCTCTCCGTGAGATGGGCGCCACGCCGGATCAGATCGTTGGTCCCTCGGCAGCGCGGGTCGAGCGGCGAGCCCGGTATCGCGAACACGTCACGGCCTTGCTCCAGCGCCAGCCGTGCCGTGATCAGCGAGCCCGACTTGAACGCCGCCTCGACGACGAGCACGCCGACGGCAATGCCCGAAATGATGCGGTTGCGGCGCGGGAAGTTGCGGGCGTGCGGCTCCGTGCCGACGGGCTGTTCCGCCAGCAAAAGACCGCGCGCAGCGACCGCGTCATGGAGCGTGCGATTCTCTTCGGGATAGACCCGGTCGATGCCGGTCGCCAGTACGCCGATGGTTCCGGTATCGAGCGAGCCTTCGTGCGCGGCGGCGTCAATGCCGCGCGCGAGACCGGAAACGACGACAAAGTTATTCTGGCCGAGCTGCATCGCAATGTCGCGCGCCAGGCGCTTGCCGTTGGCGGAGGCGTTGCGCGCGCCGACGACCGCCATTGCGCGGGGCTGGGTCAGCTCCAGGTTGCCGCGCGCGGACAGTAGCGGCGGCGCGTCTTCGACGGCGGCAAGGGCGGGAGGATAATTCGGCTCGCCCCAGGCGATCAGCTTCGCGCCGGCGCGCTCGACCGTCGCCATTTCCTTCAAGGCGTCGGCGCGCGTCGGAACGTGCAGCGTGCCGTTGCGCCCACCGCGCCGCGCCAGATCGGGAAGCGCCTCAAGCGCTGCTGTCGCCGAACCGTAGCGCTGCAGCAATTGATAGAAGGTGATCGGGCCGATGTTTTCGGTGCGGATCAGACGCAGCCAATCCATCCGTTCCGCCGGATTTAGAGTACGCGCAGTTGCCATGACTATGTCTTGCGCGAAAGTTGAATGCGGCCTTCCTGGCCGCGCAACAGGCGCCCGATATTGTCCGTGTGCCGAATCAGCACGAGCACCGCGAGGACGATCACAACGGCGGTCGGCAGGGCCTGATGCGACACGAACCACGCGACGATCGGCGCCACTACAGCGGCAACGATCGCCGCCAAGGACGAATACCGCGTGACGACCGCGACGATCAGCCAGGTCGCAAGCGCCGCCGCGCCGACGGGCCAAAGATAAGCGAGCAGTACGCCGCATGCCGTGGCAACGCCCTTGCCACCCTTGAAGCCGAGCCACACCGGAAACAGATGGCCGATAAAAGCCGCCACTGACGCGACCGCGGCGGCGAGCGGGCCCCATCGCGCCACGACCAGCACCGCGACGGCACCTTTGGCGACGTCCAGCGCCAGCGTCGCTGCGGCCAGGCCTTTGTTGCCTGTGCGCAACACGTTCGTGGCGCCGATATTGCCCGAGCCGATCGCGCGGATATCGCCGTAGCCGCCTAAGCGCGACAGGATCAGCCCAAACGGGATCGAACCGAGCAGATAGGCGACGATCGCGCCGATAATCAAGGTCCAAGTCATGCTGTGGTTTTAAACTATCTCGTCATCCTTGCGAAAGCAGGGTCAACGCCCATCGCTTACCCTGGATTCCCGCTTTCGCGGGAATGACGCAAGGAGATTAACTTGCTCTGGCCAACGTCGCTTTCGCCGGCAACGTCAGCGCCACCACCAGATCGCGCACGAGATGCGCGGTTCGCAAATCCTCGTCGAACTCGGGGATGTATTCCACGATTTCGACGGCGCGGAGCTTTGGATGATCGGCATATCGGCGCAGCGCCGCGACCGTCGGTACCGTGCGAAGCCCGTCCTCGCATTTGAGGCCGATGCCGGGCGCGTCCTCCGGATCGAAGCCGTCGAGATCGATGGTCATGCCGAATCCCGCCGAGCCGCGCATCGCGATGGCGGTCGCCTCGGCGAGGCATGCGTCCATGCCGCGCTGCTTGACCTCGCGCATGTCGATGATCCGAACGCCGAGGCGGTGCAGCAGCGCCATCTCCTCCGGCTCGTAGGACCGCGCGCCGATGTAGCAAAGATGTTCCGGCCGCAGCGCCCCGCCGCACAGCCGCCGGAATCGCGCGTCGCCGTAGCCGAGCAGCGCCGCCGCCGGCATGCCGTGAGGATTCATCGACGGCGTGGTGCGGACCGTATGCGCGTCGAGATGGGCGTCCATCCAGACGAGGCCGAAATTCCTACCGCGCATGCCCGCGGCGACACCGGCCCAGGTGCCCATGGCGATGGCGTGATCGCCGCCGATGACCAGCGGGAACTCGCCGTCGAGCATGGTGCGCGCGACTTCATCAGCGAGCGTTGCGTTGTGCCGCGCCACTAAATCGAAAACCTCGGCGGTCGACGGTTCGGCGCCGTCGTGCCAGCGCCGCTCGCTGGCGATCATCGCGCGCCATTCGGCCGAAACGCCGGCTTTGCTGAGCCATGCGGCGAGACCGAGGTTGCGCAGGGCGGTCGGACCATCCTCGGTATGACGAAAACCGGCGCCCCAACCCGATGCGGCGCCGATCAAGGCAATCGCAGCCATCGCAGTCAGCTTTCTTTCGAGAAAACAGTTCG